>JBJTBB010000151.1:0-3969 GCA_046091125.1 Planctomycetaceae bacterium | reverse complement strand
TTCCAGGAGACGGTCGACCGCGGTTCGCCGCCAAGGAAGCCGGATCGCCGGAGGAATGTCGTCAACGAAATCTCTCGAAGGTGAGTGTCGGTTCGGTCTCGTGTGGCACGGGTGATTTCCAGGCGGGCACCAGCACGAGTGGCTCACTGGCTTTGATCCGTCGGGGCATCCACGGTATCGTTGGGGCGTCGGTTGAGGGTGCCGTCGCTGGAGATGTTTCGATGCTTGCAGTGTCTGACTCGAAAAGCTTTAGGCCCGTGGCGTTCGCCGTCGTGTTGTGCCTCGGCATGCTCGTTGGCGATGTATGCGAGGAGTTCCTCGGCTGGCACAATCCACTGAGCTTGATGTTCTATACGTCTCTGCCCGTCGTCTTTTGGCAAATCGTCGAGGAACACAAGCGGCACTCGCGAAACATCCGCTCCCTCGAGGCCAGGATCGAGGGGCTCGAGAATTCTTTGCGTGCATCGCGACAGGATGCGCACGTATCGCCGAGGGACATCCAATTGGTCGGCTGAGTGCGGCGCGAGATCGTCAGTCGATCGGCAGAAACACCCAGAGAGCCGGCCGGCCTGCGTTGCAGTGAACCGCTCGCCCAAGCAGACCAAGTCCGGCGATGCCGAGGTAGACCGTCGTTCGTGCCGCATCCCAGCAGCCGCTCGCGCCTGCGGAGCGCGGCCCACGAAGTCTTGACTGAACGCTCGGTACGGGGTGGAAGATCGTCTCGATCAGCGAGCTCCTCTGCCGCTCGCGATCCTGAAGGTCGTCGAGACTTTCGATGGTACGGGCCATGACATCTCGACGACATCCATCCGCGAGCACGCTCTGGTCCACCTCGATGACTCCGCGTCGGCTGGGCGTGGGGAGCGTGAGCAGGCCGAGGAAGGACCAGAGCGTGAAGATGAGACTGAAGCTGACGATGCCTTCGGCCGTGGCGAGGCGACGGTCGCCGATGAGGATGGCCGCCGTGATGACCCCCACGAGCGTGAACGTGATGGCGAGCCACCGGCCCCGCTGCCACGATCCGGTGTCGACCGCCATCTGTCGACGACCGACCGCCACCGCGAACGATTCAGGATCGAGGGCGTCCCGCCACCGCATCGGCAAAAGGTGAAGCCTCGGCCGGAGCACGCCGACGACCGCGCCGGTGAAGCCCTCGTCATCCGATTCACCCATGTAGGCGGGCAGTGTCACGATGGCCTGTCGCTCGTCGGCGAGCGGAAGGCTCGGCGTCAGGTCGAGCCGGGCCATGGCGGTCGCAATCGCGATCCGCGCCCTGAGCAGGAAGACGACTATCGCCGACGCTCCGGCGATGACACCGGCGATACCAGCGAGTCTCCCCGCGAGAAGGAGCGTTGTTGCCGATGCGAAGAGGATCGCGGAATGGACGACGATCCCGCGGGTGAGACTCGCGAGGAATGTCGCGAGTGCAGGATGCCTTCGGCCATACCAGCGAGGTAGAAGGTAGCCGCCAAACCAGTCGAAGGGGAGGTGCACGGCGGCGTAGCCCGTCACGAAGCCAGCTAGCCCCGCGATCGCGTCGCCGAGTGACGCTTCCTCAGTGGGCAGCAGACTCCGCGGGGCGTCGGTGATGATCGCCGTGAGGGCGAGCACGACCATCGTCCCGACTCCGCTCATGCCCAGCCACAGGCGTGCGCGTCCGTAGCCGGGGGAGGCGGTTGTGGTGGCAGTCTCCGCCGTTACCGCCCGGTTGGCTCGCGCCATCGCCTCGGCCGTTTTTTGGATTCCTCGCAGCATGCCGCCGAAAACGATGGCGTGCAGCGGCAGCACGGCATACCAGTACAGGAGGCCGAGGAGTCCGCGGGGACGGAAGCGGGCCGTCATGCTCAATCGGGTCAGCGGCGACTCGGCACGTGTCTCCAGTTCCTCGATCGCGAAATCCAGCTGCGCCTCTCCGGGCAGCTTCATTTCAGCCCTCAACGACAGGGACCGATCGCGGTCGATGCCGACCACCCGCCAAAAGTCGAGCGCCTCGCCGAATTCGACCGTCTCCGGATGCCGACGCCCCCTCCGTAGACCCGGACCGCCCACGAGCTTGTCGAGCCAGCCACGCAGTTGCCAGAGCACGTCGCCGGCGTACCAGCCATTGCCCCCGCCGATCCTGCAGACCGCGGCGTAGACGCTCGCGGGATCCGCTTCGACGTCGACCACCCGCCTGTCGGTGAAAACCGTGCCTCCGGCCCAGGCTGGATCACCGGGTACGGGACCGGCGACGCTCCAGTGCGTTTCCACGGCCCGCTGATCGATCTTGACCTTCGCCCGGTGAATCGCCTCCCTTACGCCCAGCGCCTCGTGCGGCATCAAACGCTGCGTCGTGTCATCGGTGACGACCACGCGATTCTTGAGTCCCTCGGCGAGCGGACGAGCGATGCGGTACGAGACGGGCGTGACCAGATTGATCCACAGGGAACTGAGTCGAGGCGTCAGTACGGGCACTGGAATGATGACGCGGCGGGGGAGAGAGAGTTCCTCGGCCATCACCCGCATCAACTCGCGGTAGGGCATCACGTCAGGACCGCCGATCTCGAGTGTTCTTCCAGCAGTCTCTGGTACCGAAAGGCAACGGACGAGCCAGTGCAGCACGTCTGTGATGGCCACCGGCTGGCACTCCGTCGTCACCCACTTCGGTGTCACCATCACGGGAAGTCTCTCGACGAGATACCGCAGGATTTCAAACGAAGCGGAGCCCGCACCGATGATCATCGCCGCCCGGAAGGTCGTGACGGGGACACCACTCGAGGCCAACTCGTTTTCGACCTGCCTTCGTGATCGAAGGTGCTCGCTGAGATCGGACCCCATCTCGCCCAGGCCACCGAGATAGATGATTCTTGGCAGGCCGGCAGCCCGGGCGGCGCGGGAGAATCCGGCCGCAAGCTCCCGGTCATGTTCCGCGTAGGCTCCCCCCGTCGCCACCATGGAATGGACGAGGTAGTACGCGGCCATACAGCCCGTCAGGGCGGCTGTGACCGCCGCCGTGTCACCGAGTTCGCACGCCCTGACTTCGACGGATGGATGGTGCCGCCAGGGTCTGGCATCGAGCTTCCGTGTCTCGCGGACAAGGCATCGCACCCTGTAGCCAGCCTCGAGCAATGCGGGAACGAGCCGGCCGCCGACATAGCCGGTCGCGCCGGTCACGGCGATGATCGGGGAGTCGGAGTCTGGTTGTTGCATGGTGTCGGTCATGGGGTCAGCGTCGCTAAGGCATACACACGTGGCAGGGAAGCCAATGCACGAAATGATAGGAATCAGGTGGCTCGGAGGCCTTTCGATTCCATCGTCATTGTTCGCAGTCGCAGAGCGTTGACCACGACCGACACGGAGCTGAGGCTCATGGCGGCAGCAGCGACCATCGGGTTGAGCAGCAGATGACTCGAGAGTGGATAGAGGACGCCCGCCGCGATTGGCACCCCCAATGCGTTATAGACGAGGGCGAAGAAAAGATTCTGTCGGATATTCCGCATGGTCTGGCGGCTCAGATCGATCGCTTTGACGATGCCGCGGAGGTCCCCCTTCACGAGCGTGACCCCGGCGGATTCGATCGCAGCGTCTGAGCCGGTGCCCATCGCTATCCCGACGTCGGCCGTCGCGAGTGCCGGTGCGTCGTTGATGCCATCACCAGCCATGGCCACCTTGCGGCTTGATGCCTGAAGGTTGCGTACGATCGCGTGCTTTCCCTCGGGCTTCATTCCCGCGTGGAACGCATCGATGCCCAGGGCCGAGACGACCGCACGGGCGGTCGTCTCGCTGTCGCCGGTGAGCATGATCAGCCGCAGGCCAAGCCGGTGGAGGCCGCGGATGGCATCCGGCGTCGATGGCTTGATCGGGTCCGAAACGGCGATCAGGCCGGCAAGATTTCCGTCGACGGCGACCTGCATCACCGTGCCGCCCTGCTGCTCGAGGCTCGCCGCGGCGTCGGCGAGCGCATCGAGATTCGACACCCCCGCCTCGAGG
>JBJTBB010000150.1:0-2651 GCA_046091125.1 Planctomycetaceae bacterium | reverse complement strand
CCGCAGTGCGTCCGCTTGTGGATCTTGGCCGCTGTCGCTGGAGTGGTGCCGACATCGCTCGTATCCTGGGGACCCTGGGTGCTCCTTGGCCAGCCGAGTGTTAGCTGCCCGTCTCCCTACTACTCGGGGACCGAGCGAATCCGTGTCTGGCCATCGACGCTAGCCATCGAGTGCGGAGCCGATGGGGGGACCTGGAAGCTCAAGGTGCGGGCCTTCGATTCCAGCTGGCTGCCGCTGCCGGGCGACGCCGAATGCTGGCCGGGCGAGGTGACCGTCGACGGCGAGCCCGTGGCCGTCGTGGGACGTGAGGGCGTGCCCTCTCTCAAACTCAGTCCGGGCGTGCACGCGGTGGCGGGTTCGTTTTCCTGGCGCGAGGCGCCGGAGAAACTCGGCGTGCCACCGTCGATTGGAATCGTGACACTCGTCAACGAGGGACGCGCCGTCGCGATTCCCGATCGTGACACGGCCGGAAGGCTCTGGCTGCGACGCAGCCCCTCGGCGCAGCAGGAGCGGGATGCGATGAGCCTCACGCTCGCCCGAGTCTTGGAGGACGGTTCGCCGATCTGGCTCAGGAGCGAGATCGAGCTGAACGTGTCGGGCCGCAGCAGGGAGGAAGACCTCGGGTGCATCCTTCCCGATGGCTGGGAGCTCTCGCACGTGGACGGACCGATCCCGGTGGCGATCGACGATGCAGGCCGCCTCCGCGCGCAGGTGCGAGCCGGATCGTGGCGGATCACGATCGACGCGTTTCGCACCACCGATCTCGACCGACTGTCCTACCCGGACGGCTCGACACCGGCCGCGGCCGTGGAACTCGTGGCCCTGCGGCAGCGAAACGATGGGCGGGCGGTAGAGTTCGCCAATGCGACACCGATCGACGCCAGCCTGACGACCTTTCCGGAACGTTGGCGCGGATTGCCCGTGTTTCGGTGGAAGACCGACGAGTCGCTCGAATGGCTCGTGAAGGCCAAGGCGTCGGACGTGCGTCAGCCCGATCGATTCCGGTTCGACCGACGGCTTTGGCTCGATGACGACGGCCGCGGCGTGACCTACGAGGACACCATCTCGGGGGAGTGCCGCAGCCTCTCGCGACTCGACTCCGTGCCCGACCACGAGCTCGGCGTCGTCCGAATCGACGGCGAGCGGCAGCTGATCACCAGAAGCCCGGACGACGGAGCGTCGGGCGTTGAACTCCGCACTCCCCGACCGGCCATTCAGGCGATCGGCCGCACGAGGCGAGCCGAGCAGCTGGCCGCCGTCGGCTGGCGGGCTGACGCGGAGTCGCTGTCGATCGGCATCGATCTTCCCCCCGGCTGGCGGACGCTCGCGGTCTTCGGCGCCGACCGGGTCGAGGGAGACTGGCTCACGGCCTGGACGCTGCTCGACCTGTTTTTGCTGCTGGTCTTCGCGCTCGCCGTCGAACCCATCTACGGCCTCACCACGGCCGTACTCGCCTTCATCGCATTCGCCCTTTCGTATCACGAGCCGGGTGCACCGCGATTCACCTGGCTATTCCTCCTAGTTCCGCTCGCCCTCCTGCGGGTGGTGTCGTCATCCAAAGGGCGACGATGGCTCGAGGCACTTCATCTCGTTGCCCTCGGGCTGCTTCTGTTGCACCTGATTCCGTTCGTCGCCCGGGAAATCCAGACCACGCTCTACCCGCAGCTCGAGGAACCCGGCATCCATTACCGTCCGCGGACGCTCGTCGACCTGTTCGAACCTCCCAGCGTAACGCCGCGCATGCAGGGGCCGGCTGCATTCGATTCATTCGGCCGGGGAAGCCTCGCCGCGCCCTCGAGCGCGACGAAGCGGATGGAAATGGAAAAGGCCGCGATGCAGCAGACGCAGGCCGCCAACATGCAGTATGCCCCTGGCACGAGCACGCAAACGGGCATCGCCCGACCGGAGTGGGATGGAACCCGTGTGGTCTGCGCGTGGGACGGCCCGGTCGCGGCGGGGCAGACGCTCCGACCGGTGCTGATTCCCGCGTCGATCCACAGGCTGCTCGCGGTCGCGCGGGTGGCGCTCCTGCTTGGCCTGCTCGCCCGGCTCGTGCGTAACCGGCGTCGTTCGCCGCCGGGTCCGCCGGCGCTGCCGGCCTTCGCATCGGCCGGCGTCGCGGTCCTGATGGTCTTCGGATCGCCCATCGTGGCCGATGCGCAGTCGTTTCCGGACGCCGCCTTGCTCGACGCGCTCAAGCAGCGATTGCTTGCGCCTTCCGATGCCTTTCCCCGTGCGGCCGAGATCCCGGATGCCACACTTACGATCGAAGGCAACCGGCTACGAATCGAGGCGAGCATACACGCCGCCGTGGACTGCGCCGTGCCGGTGCCGGGCCGGCTTCCCGCGTGGTCTCCCGTCGGCCTCCGCCTGGACGACGCCGACGCGACCATCTGTCGACGGCAAGATGGCCATCTCTGGATCTGGGTTCCGGGCGGCGTCCATTCGCTCGTGACCGAGGGTCTCCTACCGGATGTGTCGGAATGGGTGTGGAGCTTTCACCTCGCTCAGCGTCGCGTGCGCGTCGTAGCCGACGACTGGACCGTGACAGGAGTCGACGGCGAGGGCCGCCCTCAAGGCGAGGTGGTTCTCACTCGGCGGCAGGCGGAGGGGCGTGGTGTGTCGGGCTATGACCAGCGTTTTTAGCGCCC
>JBJTBB010000149.1:0-11805 GCA_046091125.1 Planctomycetaceae bacterium | reverse complement strand
GCTGGCCGATTCGAGCGCGGGCGAAGAGTGCATCGGATCCGAGACGGATCCCGACGTTTTGGCACCATCAAGAGGGGCGTTCACTGCGTGTCTTTCCGAAGGGGCGTTAGTCGTGCTTCCATCAGTCCATCCCGCACGTGTACGAGCAAGGAGCGTCGCTCGTCGCCGCTCACGGTCGAAGCGGCCGTGAGGCGGACGGCGGCATCCGTGGGCAGGGGATCCGTCACGGGCTCAAGCGAAGGGGTGGACAGCGGCACGATGACCGTTGAACCTCGGTCCGACCGCGTCTCATCGGAGACTCCGCCGTCGCCGGGCCGAGCGGGCCAATAGAAGACATCGTCGATGAAGACTCCTTGGCCGGCCGATCGGTAGCGGTCCACGCCGAACCGACCGGTCACCGTTCCATCTTCGATACTGACCGTCACGAGGCCGTTGGCCGCAACGGCCACAATGTTCGCATCCGGAGACACGGTGATCGTCTCGATCCCGCGGGTGGCTGCGTGACCGTCCTGTCCGACGGCGACGGACGGTGCGATCGACTCGTCGAGTTGCATCTGCCACAGGGTCCTGCCATCGTCCGCGGCCAGACACACCAGGCTGAGGCCATCCGGAGTGATTGCGACGATGCGTTCATCGGCGATGGCGAGCCCAAGCGGTCGAGGTTGTCCAGGGCCTCGCTCGGCAAACTCCGGAGGCCCTCGATCCCAGGCTCGAACCCATTCGATCCGACCACTAGGCTCGATCGCCGCGATGCCGTCGGTCGTCATCGCCACGACCCTGCCGGAAGCGACTCCGAGGACACAGGGCCGATCACCATCGGCGCGTCCGGACTCGAGCGGAAGCGTCACGCACCATTCGGGGAGTCCGTCCGATGATTGGAGACTCGCAACGGCCGTCGTCGTCTGAAGACTTCCTCGGGCGACTGCGATGAGGATCCGCTCGCCACTCACGACTGGGACGGAAGCGAAATGACTGAAGCCTATCGGAGGCGAGGCCGTCCACTCGATCCGTCCCTCGGCCGGACCGGCGTCCAGGGCAACGACACGCGTCGCCTTCACGGAATCGTGAACCGCGGCATCCGTCACGGGTCCAATGAGGGCGATCACCCTGCCATCCCCTTCCGCGAGCGAGCCTTGAAAGATGATCGACGTCGACATGCCTCCACGACGCTGATCGGATCTGAACGGATCGATGGTGAAAAGATCGATCCCAACGATCGCCGTCGATCGCGGACGGTCAGATGGGGAAACGACATCCGCGCCGCCGTCACCACCGTCCAGAGACTCGGCGGACGTGACGTTGGCATCCGACGCCGAACCCCAGACGGGCAGCCCCGTTCCTACCGCGGCCGCGTGAATCGCCATCGGCGAGGTCCAGAACACGACGTCCCCCACCACGATCGGTCGCCCCGTGGGAACGCCCCGCCGGAGGGCGGTTCGCCAGGCGAATGACGACTCGGCTTCACGCGAGTGGGCATCCCTCTCGGCTCGCCCAGGCTCCGGTCGAGAGACCTGGGCGAGCGACTGCGGACTCGCCGCCGCCAGACTCCCCATCCCCGACTGCAGGCAGAGCGTGGAGGCGAGCATGCCTGCGCCAACCAGGCAGCGACGGACAATCGTCATCCTCTGGACGGCGGCATCGCACTCGTCAAAATCGATGGTTTTCAAAGGGAAAACCCATGCTGAGGACGACTGCCGGCGGCGATGGGTCACCCTGCCGCCAACCGCCACGGATGCCCAACGGAGCGGCAGAATGACTCCATCCACCCCTTCCATTGACTTTGAAGTATAAGGGCAGAACCGGGATTGGTGTCCCCGAAAACAGGAAATGGCTCCGCATGCCGCGGATCGACGACGACGACCTATTCCGCAGTTCGACGATGACCTTCGGGGAACACCTCGAAGAATTGCGCACGTGTCTCATTCGGGCGTCGGCCGGACTGTTCATCACGGTCGCGATCGGCTTCTTCGTTGCCCGACCGGTCGTACAGATGATCGAGGAGCCGCTGCGGAGGGCGTTGGGCGACTACTACTCGAATCGCGCGATGGAGACGGCGGCCGAGTGGCAGCCCCGATCGCCGGACGGCGTGAAATTGCCGTACTCGGAGGCGGAGATCAAGGAGGCCGTGGAGCGGCATGGCCTGTCGTTTGAATTGCGGGAAGTCCATCCGGATCGGCTTGCGAGGCTGCTGGGGCGACCGTCGGCGACGGATGACACGCCGATCGCAGCGACGAATCCGGTCGAGGATCGAGCGGTGACTCCCGAGTCCGCGGCGGCGGCCGACCTCTTCGAACTGGAGCGACTCGTGCCCGTGATCCTCTGGCAGCCCTTGTCGAGGGATCCACGGGTGAGCATCACGACACTCAGCGCCCAGGAGGCCTTTGCGATTTATGTGAAGGCGGCGGTACTCGTGGGCCTGGTCCTCGGCGGACCATGGATTCTCTATCAACTTTGGACCTTTGTGGCGGCCGGCCTGTACCGACACGAAAAGCGATGGGTCCATATTTTTCTTCCGATCAGCACCGGTCTGTTCCTCACCGGGGCGGGGATAGCCTTTTTCTTCGTCTTCGACTTCGTGCTGGAGTACCTCTTGGCCTTCAACGCCTGGCTGGGACTCGATCCGGATCCGCGTATCAGCGAATGGCTCTCGTTCGTTCTCTTCCTGCCGCTTGGCTTCGGGATCGGTTTTCAGCTTCCGCTGATCATGCTCTTCCTCGAAAGGATCGGCGTTTTCGACGTTGCGAGCTATGCCTCGCAGTGGCGGGTGGCGGTACTCCTGATTTTCGTGGTGTCAGCGATCCTGACGCCCGCCGATCCGTACAGCATGCTGTTCTTGGCCGTGCCGCTCTGCCTGCTCTACGTCGGAGGACTCTTGCTGTGCCGGTTCTTTCCGGGCGGTTCCGGCGAAACCGCCTGATGTCGCGAGTGCTCGACCCGTCCGATCATTTCGCGACGAACGCCATCCAATAGAACGCCGACCCCGTAATGGCGGTGAGCACGAGGTCGATCGCGGCGAGTCGTGCAAAACGGCGATGACGGGGTCCATGTTCATTGGGGACGGCCGGCGAGGGAAATCGCCTGATGGCCTCCCATGTGACCATCATCAACAACACGAACGTGGACACCGCGAAGACGAGGTGCACTCCTAGGGTCGCGAGTACGCCATCGGGCCACCACGGACTTGCAGCAGCCCGCAGTCTCCAATCACTGATCAGACGGATGTCGATCTCGAAGACGACGATCGCGAGCGCCAATGTTCCCACGATGAAGACCTGCAGCCGGCGATGAAGTTCGTATCGTCCTCGCCTCACGGCGAGAATGCTCATCGCCAGGACGGGGAGCAGGCCGATGAGTCCTACGAGCACCAGATCCATCCCGAACGAAGCTCTGGTATTGAGAAACCCGGCGATTCCAGGAATCGCTTCAGGTATCGCGGCGGATGGATCGTTCATCGTGAGGCTCCCGTGGGGGCTGTTCCAAGCCTGAGTGCCGAGTGTAGACCGATCCCCTCGTCTCCCCTTCGGAACGATCGGGCCGTTCCGGTCGGGGGCGGTCGGGGTAGACTGCCGTCCGCCGCCCGCGGCCGAGTGGCGAAATTGGCAGACGCACGGGACTTAAAATCCCGGGGAGTTCACGCTCCGTGCGGGTTCAAGCCCCGCCTCGGCCACTCGAACGACTGGCAGGGTGGCCGGGCGTGACCTAGGGTTTTAGACCCCCTCGAGGCCCCCCCATGTCCCTTCGTTTGCGGATCGCCTGCGTGGCCGCGGCCCTGCTGCTCGCGGCGGTGCTCGTCACGACAGCCCTTCAGACTGCGACGATCGTACGAGGCATCGCGTCCAAGACACGGGCCGATGGCGAGGCGATGGCGATTCTCCTCGCGCAGGCAGCCGCCTTTGCGGCCGAGCTTCCGGCACAAGTGGAGGAAGAGATCGGACTTCAGATGGTCATCGAGGCGAGAATGATCGCCCACCTCGTCGCGATCGCGGAACGAGCCGGTGCCTCCTCGGATGAGATCCGTCGGACGCTGCGAGCCATCGATTCGGCGAGCGGGGTCGAGATACACGCGACTGATGCGGAGGGGCTGGGCTACCTGCACTCACTCGAATGGGACAAACCGTTCCGTTTCTCCCCCGATCCCCTCGAACAGCCGCAGGCGCATGTGTTTCATTCCCTCCTCTCGGGGAGCACGCCAACGCTCGTGCAGGAGGCACGAAAACGAGAGATCGACGATCGCATCTTCAAGTATGTGGGAGTCGGCGGCGTGGATGGCCCCCGGATCGTTCAGGTCGGTCTCGAAGCCGCCTTCCTCGAACGCATTGAGCGGGAGTTCGGACTCGCGAGGCTCATCAACGGTCTTGTTGGGGGAGAAATCAGGGAACTACTCGTGCTCGACGAAAGACTCGAGGCGGTGGCGTTCGCCGGCGCTCCGATCGAACCCGCTCCGGGATCCGCTGGTGCGGTGTCGCACAGGGATCGGCAACTCGCCCGCGACTGTCTGGAATCAGGACGGCCGATCGGCCGCTTCGATGGGAATGACTACCGAGTAGCCGCGCCTGTGAACCGTCCGGACGGTCGGACGTCGGGTGCGGTGCTCGTGGCCCTTTCCACGGCGAACGCACGATCCATGCTCGTCATGCAGGGGCTGGCCGCCGCCCTGTCGATCTGCATCGTGGGGATTCCCGGGATCCTCGCCGCACTCTGGGCTGCGCGGTCGGTGTCGAGCCCCGTGCTCCAGGCGGTGGAAGTCGTCGAGAGGCTCGCTTCCGGCGATCTGGGTACGGAAGTACCCGCCGCCCGTGATGCGGAAACCGGACGGCTTCTCGCCGCGATGGATCTCATGGTCAAGAGGCTCGGTGGCCTCGTGGGGAGCGTGAAGGCGGCGGGCGGAAGGCTTGCGTCGATCGACACAGAGGCTTCGGCTGCACTCGCCCGACAGGAACGATCGATCGAGGGCCTGGGTGGCTCGGCGGCAGAGATCTCTGCCGCGGTCGCCCAGATTGCGGCAACCGGTGATCACCTGGTCGCTTCGTCGGGTGAAATGGCTGCCGCCGCGCGGGATGCGGTCGACGTCGCGGAGGCGGGCCGGATCGACCTGGCGACCATGACCGAGTCGATGGCGATGTTGGCCGCATCGATGGATGACATCTCCATGAAACTCGCGGCCATCAGTGAACGGGCCGGCGGCATCACGACGGTCGTGACGACGATCGCGAAAGTCGCCGACCAGACCAACCTGCTTTCGGTCAATGCGACGATCGAGGCCGAGAAGGCGGGAGCCGCCGGACGGGGTTTCCGTGTCGTTGCCCGCGAGATCCGACGGCTTGCCGACCAGACGGCGATCGCGACCGGCGACATTGAGCGAATGGTGCGAGACATGCAGGCGGCCGTGGCAGGTGGAACCATGGAGATGGATCGCTTTCGCCACGACGTGGCCGGCCGTGTCGAAGAGGTTTCACGACTCGGCGAGCGGCTCGGAGGGATCGTGGAGCCGGTACGGGCAGTCACGACGGCCGCGGACGCGGTCCACGAGGGGGTCCGGTCGCAGGCTGCGGGCGTCAAGCAGATTCGCGGTGCGATGGATGCCTTGCGGGAGGCTACGGACGCCTCGCATTCGGCGATCGATGTTTTTTCCAGGGTCCTTGGGCAAATGCGATCGGCGATCGGCGACATCAACACCGAGTCGTCTCGGTTCCGGACGGGATCGCACAAGGGTCCTGCGGCCGAACGACGCCTCTCGTAGATCGGTTTAAACGCGATCGGTGCGACGAGACGTGCTACGGCGACTTCGGCACGCCGCGCACAGGCCACTCACGATCAGCCGATGCGACTGGGCCCGGAAACGGTGGAGAGAAGCCACTGCGTCCCGAATCCTCACGATCTCGTCACTTGAAAACTCGATCAGCGTCTGACACGAGGTGCAGTAGAGATGGTCGTGCTGCGGGTAGCCGTAGTCGTGCTCGTAGACGGCTCGCCCGGCCAAGACCATCTTGCGAAGCAGACCGGCATCCACGAGTTCCGTAAGGGTCCGATACACCGTGGGCCGGCTGACGCGTCCCTCACCGGATGACTTGAGCGAGTCGATCAGCTGCTCGGCGTCGAAATGTTCGTGGCGGCTGCAAACCTGTCCCACGATCAACTGCCGCTGCCTCGTCGTTCGCTTTCCACGACTCCTCAAAAACTCGTCGAATCGTTCTCGCGGCGAAAGAGCGACCTGGACGCTCCCGAGTGAATAGTCCGCGTCTGACATGCTCCCCACGTGCACACCATCCCTCGGGACAGCCGACTTCGCTCATTGGGCGATCTGAGCCACTGCGAAATCATACCACCGTCAGGCAAACAGACCGCCCGCCCGAGCCATACGGCGTCAGGGCGGGCGGAATGGATCAGGGATGAATGGTCAGCGAAGTGGCAGAAAGAAATACGGGTCCAGGGGGAGTCTTTCCAACCCCTCACCTTGCCGCAGATCTCGATCAGCCAATGCTCTGCAACAGTCGATCGAGAGCGATCTCGAGCTTTTCCGGAGTTTCGTAAGACCCATTTGCGATGGCCGAACGAATTTCGTTGATTCGGTCCATTCGCATTCCCGCATTCAACTCGACGGCATCCACTGACACCGCGACCGTGTCGCGAATCTCACCAATCTCTCGAGCCGATGCGGCCTTCACAGACCCGACCTGATCGACACCGGTGAGCCCGCCAACAGACTGTGAAGTCGTCGCGGACGAAATGCCTGAAACGTACATTTGGTTGCTCCTTCTTTCGCTTTCCCAGGATCCGCCCTGACCATCACACCGTTTTGCAACGGCTTCGATCACCCGTTACGGCACCAATGATCTGCTGGTTCGCGATAATCCTCGAACGTCTTGATTGAATTGTCATCCTTGGGCGGCGATGGCTCCAAGAGCGATTTCTCGCGACCGAACCACCTATTACTCCATCTCAAGGCATCGGTTGTCGGACCAGCCGAACTTCAATTATTCCGAGTCACCATCTGAAACCGCCAAATGTCAACCCATTGCGAATTCGGGACGCCGACGGGTGAGCTGGTTCTGGAGCCTCTCCACGATGGCACTGTGCATTTGACTGACACGGCTTTCCGACAAGTCAAGCGTCGCGCCGATCTCCTTCATCGTCAGCTCTTCATAGTAGTAGAGGATGATGATGAGACGCTCGTTGCGATTGAGTCCACGCGTGACGAGCCGCATGAGATCCGTTTTTTGGATTCTCCGCGTCGGATCCTCTCCTCGCTTGTCTTCCAGGACATCGATTTCTCTGACGTCCTTGGAGCTGTCGCTCTCACACCATTTCTTGTTCAGGCTGACGAGGCTGACCGCGTTGGCCTCGATCAGCAGTTTCTCGAACTCCTGGGCTGAAAGGCCCATGTACTCGGCTACTTCGGCGTCGGCCGGACTGCGGCCCAGCTTGGCTTCGAGCGTCTTCATCGCCTCGTTGAGCTTGCTGGCCTTCGAACGAACGAGACGTGGAACCCAGTCCATCGTTCGAAGCTCGTCGAGCATGGCACCCCTACTCCGAGGTACGCAGTAAGTTTCAAACTTCACTCCGCGGTCGAGGTCGAACGCATCGATGGCATCCATGAGCCCGAAAGTCCCTGCGGACACCAGGTCGTCCAACTCGACTCCATCGGGAAGCCGCTGCCAGATGCGCTCGCCGTTGTACCGCACCAACGGGAGATAGATCTCGATGAGGCGGTTACGAAGCTCCTCGTTCGACTGGTCGAGTTTGAACCGCTTCCAGAGTTCCAGGGTCTCCTCGGGCGACAATTGATTCGGCACAGCTATCCTCCTTGAAACCTGCGGCTCGGATCCTCCGGGCCTCATGCATTTCACACGTCGCTGACGATCACATCTCCAGTCACCTGAGTCCAGACAGGATGAGGACCTTCGAGGAGCCGGACAACCGACAAAAAGGCCTGCAAACAGTCCGTATTCCGAGGCTACTCGCCTCGAAAGAAACCTTTCCGGCTCGAATAAGGTTCAAACACACCACCACCCGAGTTATCGGCATCGGGATTCCAACTGCTTGAATATTTCCGGCGGTCCCCTGAGGCTCGTCCCAGCTTCTCACATCGCATTCAGGCAGCACGGGAACGATCACTTGCAGCGGCATCCTGGGGGGAGGTGTTGCCGATCGTCGCAAACACCTCGACGAACGTCTCGTCGGAGATCTCCTCCTCTGCGAGCACGGTCACCCCCGGCAGGGTCGACGCCAGGCCATCACGAACCTTTTGGCGGCACGCCGTCGGAACGACGACGACCGGGGGCCTCCCCCGCTCGATGACGGGTCGGGCCGCCCGTCGCAGTTGATTCGCCAGAGTCATAAAACCCTTCAGGCCTGCACCATCCATCGACTGAAGAAGTTCCGGCTGGATCCGAATCACCGTGAGGCGTCCATCTGGCGACCGCAGCCGGGCTCTCAAACGACGCGAAAGAGCGATCCGCATCTGCTCGGCAAGATTCGACGTATCTCCCGTCGAAGGCACATGATCCGCGAGGAGTTCGAAAAGCGGTGCCAGAGGCACGAGCGGAACGCCCTCCGCAAGCAGCGATTGCAGCGCCCGATGGACGATTCCCAGTCCAACACGTTCAGGAATGACCCCGTCCACGATGGCCGGTTGCGTCCTCCGGAGCCCCTCGACGATCCGCGAGGTGGCCTCCCGCGAAAGTATGGATGAAGCATGGACTCGAATCGACGCCTCAACGCCTCGTGCGATCACATCGACCGTTTCCCAGATGATGCCTCCCTCTCGCGTCACGCGCGTGGTCAGATGCGGGGCGATCCATCGAGCCCGTCGACCGGTCAACGGATCGATGGCATCGAGACCGTCCACACCCAGAAGGCATCCGGCGGCAGGCAGAGCGAGTACGCGCCCCTCGACGATTTCACCCTGCCCGAGCGTTTCGCCCGACATGCTCACCCGCCAGCCGACGGGGGAAAGCTCCCCATTCGTATCGAAGGTGACCGGAGGCAGGAGGATGCCGATATCCTCGGCCAATCGCCCTCTCAGACAGGCCACCACCTCCGGGATCAGCCGCGGTTGATGAGGCGAAGCGATGAGATGCAGAAGGCTCCTGCCGATGGTCACCCTCAGGGACTGTTCACATGACAGTCGGGTGAACGGGTCCGCACTGGTACTGGTTTGATCACCCCGAGGCTCTGCTGCGGTGGCTTCGACCGGATCCGCCGGCTGATCACCGCCCGGATGCCACAGCGACCGCGATGCCAGGAGCCCCAAGCCCGTAGCCAGTGTTACCAGCGGCACGGGAGGGAATCCCGTGAGGGCCATCGCGATGAGAAAGACCGCCGATGCGACCAGAACGGGTGATCGACCAACGAATTGAGCGGGGAGCGTTTGCACGAGATCAACCGGCTCGGCGGAGCGGGAGATGAGCAGGCCTGTAGCGACCGAAACAAGGAGTGCCGGTACTGCTCCCACCAAACCATCACCGATGGTGAGCGTGCTGTAGACCTGCAGCGCCCTCTCGATCGACATCCCCTGTTGGACCACGCCCACGAGCAGTCCGCCGACAAGGTTGACACCGATGATCGCCATGCCGGCCACTGCCTCTCCGCGGACGAATCGCCCGGCGCCGTCCATGCTTGCATAGACGTCGGCCTGCCGACGTAAGTCAGGTCGCTGCGACCGGGCCTGATCTGCAGTGATCGTGCCGGCCTGTTGTTCCGCGTCGAGGGCAGCCTGGCGGCCGGGCATCGCGTCCAGCGTGAAGCGGGCCGCAACCTCGCCGATGCGAGTCGCGCCAGCGGTGATCACGACCAGTTGGACGATCGCGATCACCCCGAAAATCACCCCTCCGACGACCAAGCTCTCGCCCGACACGAACTGCCCAAAGGCTCTCACGACCTCACCAGCCGCCGCTTCACCATCCGTCGCAGCACGGGTCAGAATCAGCCGGGTCGTCGAGATGTTGAGCACGAGACGGACGAGCGTGGCACCGAGGAGAAACGTGGGAAAGAGCGAGAGCTCGAGAGGGGAACGAACCGAGACGACTGCGGCCACAGCCACGGCAGACACCGCACGATTCGCGGCGAGAAGCATGTCCACCCACCAGGACGGCATGGGAGCCAGACCGACCAAGATGGTCGACAGGACGGCAAGCGGCATCAGATAGGCCGCTGCGGTGGTCGACCACCGTGTCGATCGAGGGGTTTTTGACTGCATGGCTTCTCGGAAAAGGGCCGCGAGACGGTAGAAGGTACGGCCCCGGCGGTCCAGACCAGCCCCACGGCGGCCTCCAGGGGCACCCGGGGACCGAACCCGGCCGGCTGGTATGGTGATCAGCTGTCTCATGACTGCCTCCAGGCCCACGATGACACCCGATCCCGAAAGCGTGCGACCGCAACAGGATCACCAGGAACGATCCGCCCCGACTCCCTCCGGCTCATCGTGCATCCACCAGCCGATGGAGCCCGCGGACAAGGGCGTCAGCCTCACCGACTCAGTGTGGTTTTGGCTGACCGTTTTCAGTCTCATGGCGACCGTCGCCCTCGCCGGCATCGCGGGAAAGTACGAGCGGCGGCAGGGCCAGATCGAGGGACGCTTCCTTGGACGTCAAACACTCACACTCGAGCGAGGCCGTCGGGCCGCGGGCCTCGATCCGTCTGATCTCGCCGAAAACGCGGCGGATGTGGAACTGCAAGCGAGGCCACAGCTGATCCCGCTGTGGCCGATTGCGGTCACCGTCACGGCGATCGCGTTTGGCTCGGGCTGGATGCTCGTTCGTGAGATCAGGACCAGAGCCGCACTTCGTTTCCTTGACCGTCGACCGTCGCCGATGATGTCGTCGGAGCGCGGGGTACCTGACGAAAGCCGTCAGTAGGTGAATTCGATGCCGAAGTCGACGCCGTTAGTGAAGACGTACTCCTGACCGCCATTCACACCCGTAATCCGGTTGTATTCCACGGGGCGAGTATCCACGATCCATGGGCTTTCCGGATCGGTGGGATCCTCGGGCCGGGCGTACTCGACCTCGTCCGTAACCGTCTCATACCCGGTATTGGTCGAGGCCCTGGCGATGTTCGCCAGCCACATGCCTGTGTAGCCAGCCTTCAAACGGATGGCACGGCTGACGCGGAATTCCGCGCCAAACCGCCATTCACCCACCGGCGAGAAGACGAAGTTGTAGTCGGCGTCGTTCGTGGCGTTGGACTGTCCGATGCCGTAAACCTGGAGGAATAGCGGCGGGGCGGGCACCGCGATGGGATTGGTGTCGCTGCCATCGTTCGTCTGCGTCACCGTCGGGGTGAACGTCGTTCTGAGGTAATCGGCGCCGAGCGAAGCTGGAAAGTTCGCTCCGGAGTAGACGTTGTTCTGCCAGTTGAACCCGGCTGTGAACTTGAAATCACTCGTGAAGGTCCAGCGTCCGTGTTCCGACTCAAGACCGAGCGAGATCTCAGGCCCGATCAGATTATTGAGCGTGTAGGTTTCCCAGGCTGCAGCCTGGAGCGGAATTCCCTGGCCGACACCGGTGATTGTGTCTTGCCCGGTGATCTCGAAGAAGTCGCCGGCCGACGACGCCGTCAGCTGGTTCGTGATGTTCCCACCACCCACCTGGTTGGTGTTCTGCGCATCCGCAGAACCGATCCCGATCAGGATCACACCGAGGAAAGCGGCTAGTTGAAAAACGTGTCTTCGCATGGATTTTCCCGCTGTCGAAGGACTATCGAACCGCGTGGTAAGTGACTCGCTCGTTCCCTGCCGGAACACATCACACATGTCGTCCTGAATGCGAACCCGATCAATTCTGTGCATCGTTAGCAGCACCGCCA
>JBJTBB010000148.1:0-4872 GCA_046091125.1 Planctomycetaceae bacterium | reverse complement strand
GTTCTCGGCAATGGCGGAGGCTTTCCGAGATCCGTGCGGTCCACAGTACCGCCGCTGCGTTGACCACCACGACGTCCCGCGGGGGACCATGCTCTCCGGCGAGCACTCGGCGGATCATCGCGGCGCTTTCGGCGGCGTTGTTGACGACAAGATATTCTGCCTGCGCGGCCTCGAGCCGGACCAGGCCGAAATCCTCCGGATTCCATTGCATCTCCTGGCATCGTTCACCATCGACATCGATCACGTCTGACTGTCCGAAGAGGCTCACCTCATCGAGTGTGGCCGCCCCATCGCGACCGGGAAACGAACCGGACACGATCAGCACCCGGCCGATCCCAAGAGATCGCGCCGCCTGCGCCATGGCCGTCCGGACAGAGGCGCGGCCGACTCCGATCACCTGCACGTCGACCGCGGCTGGATTGCAAAGTGGCCCGACGAGGTTGAAGACGGTCGGTCTGCCAAGCGATCGGCGCAGAGACGCCACGGCTGCCATCGCGGGGTGATACCGCGGGGCGAGGCAGAAGCAGAAGCCGGTTCGCTTCAGGCATTCCGCGGCATGTTCCGGAGAAACATTGACTCCAACCCCGAGAGCCTCGAGTGCATCGGCCGAGCCCGTACGGCTGGAAACGGCGCGGTTTCCATGCTTAGCCACACGGAGGCCGCTCGCTGCGGCCACGAGGCCAGCGACCGTTGAGATGTTGAACGTCCCGGTCCCATCTCCGCCGGTGCCGCAGGTATCCGCAAGCGGCGGTCCTTGGTGAAAAAACGATCCCTCCCGCCCCGGCAGGCCGATCATTCGGGAACGGAGGGCATCTGCAACTCCTGCAATGTCGGCCGCCGTTTCCCCTCGGTCGGCCGTCTCAGTGAGCCATTGGCCCAGTTCCGCCAGGGCGCCGCTGGAATCAAGGGCCGATTCGACGAGCCTTCTGGCACGACGACGACCGTCCTGGTCCATTTCGGGTGCGATGTCGGGGGAATGGACGTTCACGAGAGGGGCACCTGCTGCGTCTATTGCGATAGGATCTGACGGGTGATTCGGACGGTCCGAATCATACTCCACTCCAACAACACGACTGTTTCATGCGTCGTAAGGTCATTCTCGACGTCGACCCTGGCATCGATGATGCACTGGCGATCGCGATCGCACTCTTCGACCCGCGTCTGGAGGTGCTCGCGATCACCGCGACGGGCGGAAACGTCGGGCCGGAACAGGCGACGGCCAATCTCCAGGCGATCGTCTCACTGCTCGATCCACCTCGTCTGCCTCGCCTTGGTGTCGCACCCCTCGACGTCCCCATGGCCGAACGCTTGCCGAGCGTGCACGGACCCGACGGACTCGGCGGAGCCGATATCCCGAGGGTACAGCTTCACGGTGGACATCCCGCGGAGAAAGTGATTCATGAAACCTTCAGGTCGCACCCTAATGAAGTGACCTTCGTGGCTTTGGGCCCTCTCACGAACCTGTCGCGGGTGCTCGCCCGAGATCCCTCAGTGGCCGAATGTGTCGGTGCGGTCCTGATGTCCGGAGGAACGTGTGAGGCTCGTGGATCGGCCACGCCGGTGGCCGACTTCAATTTCTTCGCCAATGCGACGGCAGCACGGCATGTGATTCGTGAGCCATTCGCCAAGACCATCGTGCCGCTTGAAACCACTGCCAGCGTCGGTTTCGGATTCGAGTTTCTCGAGCAATTGCCCCCGGAGTCGACGCGGGCCGGTTTCATGCTCCGGAAGATACTCCCTCACCTGTTTCGTGCGAGTCGGCAGGTGCTCGGACTCGAGGGGGTCTGTGTCAACGACGTGGTGACGCTGATGTCACTCGTGCACCCGGAACTCTTCGAGCGATCCGCAGTGGCTGCCGACGTTGAAACCCAGGGCGAATTACCCCGCGGCATGGTCGTCCTCGACAGGCGCCATCTGCGGCTTTGGAAGCCAACGGCGGACATGCTCGTCTCGTGTGAGGTCGAGGCGGTGCGGGACGCGATTCTGCGGGGGGTCAACACCGCGGCCTTTGGCGAGGGCTGACAGGGTGCCGATCCGACAATGGCATGGTGACCGATCGCGTACCCGAGGGATTCAGCGGTCGCCACCCGCGGCCGTCCCGCCGGACTCGAATCGCTCGCGGCTGCCCAGCGGTAGCCGCAGATCGACCCGCTGTCTGCCACGAAAAACGACCAGAATGACCATGCGGTCCACCGGGGTCACGCTCACCATACTGACGAGGTGGTCATCGTCCTCGACGGGGCGTCCGTCGAACTCGAGGATGACGTCGTCGACGGTGATGCCGGCCGCAGCTGCGGGCGAATCCTTCGTCACGGCCGACACGCGGGCGCCGACGGCCCTCGCCAGTCCCAGCCGTTCAGCTGCGGGCTGTGAGAAGCGCCGGTCGAGCGAGACGCCGAGATAGCCCCGCGACACACTGCCGTTCTCGACCAGTTGTCGGGCGACGAACATGGTCATCCCGATCGGAATGGCGAAACCGATCCCTTCGCTGCCGCCCGAATTGCTCGCGATGGCAGTGTTGAGACCGACCACCTCGCCCCGCAGATTGACCAGCGGTCCTCCACTGTTGCCGGGATTGATGGCCGCATCGGTTTGGATGAAATCCTGGAACTGGACATCACCCTCTCCCAGTTCGAGATCCCTCCGCCCCTTCGCGGACACGATGCCGAGTGTCACGGAATGGGAGAGCCCGAACGGACTGCCGAAGGCGAGGACCGTATCGCCGATCTCCACGTCGTCATGGTCTGCGATTCGCGCGGCCACGATTCCCTCGGCGTCGATCTCGAGGACGCCGATGTCGGTGCCCGCATCGGTCCAGGATTGGAGCGGGCGACGTTCACGGCCGTCGTCGAGGCGGACGAGGATGTCGGCGAGTTCCGCCCGGTGGATGACGTGACGATTGGTGATGACGACCGTCCTGCCGCCCAGACCGGTGAGGATGCCCGACCCCGTCTCCTCCTCCTGGCCACGGCCTCGGGAACGGTTGGTGGGCTTCGTGGCATCGATGTGTACGACCGTCGGCCGCACCAATCGCGTGACTTCTCTCACGAGGCTTCCCTGTCGCTCGATCGCTGTGGCTTCCGCCTCCACTTCCCGATACAGGGACTCCCGCTCCTCATTCGACATCCGTCTGTGACTGACGGGATCGAAGGCGGGTCTGTCGGAAGGCTCCTCAGCTGCGGCCGGTCGGACGACCGGCAGGGCAAGGATGGTCAACAGGTGAATCGCCAAGGCGAGAAAGCCACAGTTCGACCGCGACGGGACCATAGACAACGATGATACCGTGAAATCGTCCCACCCCGCACTCACCGCAGCGGACCGCGGTCAGGCAATGTCGATCTCGACGTCTCCCGATACCTCGTCATCCTGGCGGGAACGCATGCGATCGCCGCTGATCTCCATCTCCCGCTGGCACTTGATGCACATGGTCGCGTACGGGAGGGCATTGAGCCTTGCCATCGGAATGCGGCAGCCGCAGCCCTCACACAGACCGTATTGACCGTCTCGCATCCGTTCCAGCGCGTTTTCGATGTATGCCAGTTCCCGGCTTTCGACCTCTGCCAGCTGGGATGAAATCTCATCCTGCGTCGAGTCGAGAGCCGCATCCATCACGTCGCCGGGCGACTGATCCCGAAGTTCCTGAAGGAGCGAAAGGTCACCCGCAAGGGCGCTCCTCAGTGCGTCCCGCCTGCGAATGAGAATCGCTTTGAGATTTGAAAGGGCTTCTTTTCGGGCCATGGCGAAGATCCTCCTCGCCCACGTGAGCCCAATTGGCTCCCAATGGGCCGAGAATGGTACGCACTGAATCGCCGTTTGGTTCGGGACACCGTGCGCTCTGTGAAAAAATCGGTCATAAAAGGCCAGAAAATCAAGCAAAACCGTCTGCGGAAATGTGTCTTACGGCACAGAGTGCCGGACCGGAAAAGACCGTTCGAGCGGACCGCTGACCTCCGGCAGAACGCGTGTCAGGGCGACGAGCGGAAGCACCAGACATTGCCGTCGTCGGCCGGCAGCAGAACTCTGCCCCCTGCAATCGCAGCGGAAGCCGTAAAACCCCCGCCGGCGTCCCATTCCCACAGGACCTCCCCGTCGGCACACCGCAGGATTCTCACGATACCGGCCGCATCGGCGACAACGGCGGCCTCGATGGGCTCTTTGTCATTCCCGTCGCGAACGACCCGAACGATGACGGGGGATCCATCGACCCGTCCCCTCCTCGGTATTCGCCATGACAGGCTGCCGTCGGCGATGAGAAATGCTTCTACGGCCCTCCCTCGTGATCCCACGATCGCGAGCCATCGGCCCTCAGTGCCTCCAATCGCTGCACTGGACCGGTACGAAGGGCCTCCCGGAGTCGCCGTGGATTTCCAACGCACATCCCCCGCTGTCGCGTCGATCCCCCAAAAAATACCCCCCTCGCTTCCGAAGCAGGCGAGCGGGCCGATCGCCGCCGGGGTCGTCCCGGTGGGACCGTCGATCGGCACGGCGGCCAACTCCCTGCCCGACGCAACATCGATGACGTGCAGCCGCCCGTCACAACCGGCAATCAGCGCCCGTCCAGCGGCCACGGTCGGGCTCGAACGAATCTGATCGGCAAGCTTGATTTCCCAGTCCGGTCGACCACTTCTGGCATCCAGGCGGACGAGGGTTGCGTCCTGAGAGCCGATGAGCAGTCGATCGCCCGTCTCCGTCCCGAAGACCGTCGGTCCCCCGGAGATTTCCCCCTCACGTTCATGTGTCCAGATGATGGCACCGGTCCGTCGATCGAAGGCCCGGATCAGTCCGTCGGCGTCTCCCGCCACCACGATCGGCACGCCGTCGGCGCCGTTCGCGATCGCTGCCGACGCAGGGAAGCCGGCGAGTCCATTCTCT
>JBJTBB010000147.1:0-3028 GCA_046091125.1 Planctomycetaceae bacterium | reverse complement strand
GATCCACCGCGATCGAAATGGGATCGCCCACCGTCGCGGCGGCGTTCACCGTGCGGCCTCTGGCCAGATGGCTCTCGAGTTCGAGCATCACGACGACCCAACTCGGATTGCCCCGCGACCAGGTGTTCCAGTCGGGTGCCGCCGTGGTGAGAAAGGCGACGGTCACTCCATCGCCGAAAGGCTTTTCCACCGCGAGGATCGCCCCATTTCTGAGACTGAGCATCCGCCGCAGGCCAACGTGCTCGTCCGGTTCGAAACCACGCCGGACCGCCATGTACCGATCCACGCGGACGGCGGCGAGAAGAGGGTTGCGATTTCCGGCGAGCACCTGAACCACGGGATGCTCTTCAGCCACCAGGTCGGGAGCCTCCGACGACTCCCGAAGAAGATCCACGGGGCCGGCCAACGGCACTGGAAACAGACCCTCCCCGTCGCGATACAACTGGCCGCCGAGAAACGCCGCGTCCGAGTTGGGTCCGACGAAGAACGCCACGCCGCCACCATCGCGGGCGAACGACTCCAGGGCCGCCACCTCCTCGGGGTCGAGGCGTGGCACGTCGAGCAGATAGATGCAGTCGAAAGCAGAGAGATCGAGCGCGGTGAGGGCCCGGCGCCTTTCAACCTTCGGTCGAATGCCGGTTTGGGCTCCGGGCCCGGGATCGAGGGCCGCCGCGAGGTACAAGCTCGCGGATGCGGGGGGTTCTTCGATGAGGAGCACCTCCCGGAAAGCCGTCACTTCCACCGACAGGAATCTGGCGTTGTCGGCCTCGACCGCATCCGGGGGCAGGCGGGCCGCCAGGGAATGGCCACCCGCATCCGGAAAACGAACGTCGATTCTACGGACGACCTCGCCCCCGGCGGGAATCGCGTCGATCAGGATGCCAGGCCTCGGGATACCGTCCTCCGTGAACTCGACGGGCACGCTCCTGACCGCGGCGGAACCGTGATTGCGAACGACCACCTCGATCGGCATCAGTACGCCCGCCGCCGCGACGCCTCCCGCAGGAACCAGGCGTTCGATCGACAGGTTGACCTCCGGCTCCCTGGCGACCCCGCAGTCAACGAGGCGGATGTGTACGCCCGCATCCCTAGCGCGCCTCAGCAGTTCCGCCGTCTCTTCGGCCGCCGTCCAGTCCTTTCGCCTCAGATCGGTCACGATCCAGAGGGATCCTTCCCGACCCTCGAGCACTTCGACCGCCGCCCGCACGGCTGCCGCGGGGCCGGCCGCGTTCTCGCCGGCCACCATCGATTCATAGAGGACTCCGATTCGAGCCACGAGCGCTGGCGTGAGCGACTGGGGAGGAACGTCGAACCGCTCCACGGACGACTGTCCTCCTTCCGGGGCGGCCGGGTCGTTCGTCGCGTTCGCCTCGCTTCCCTCGACTGCCGCGTCGGGCGTCGCTTCGCCCGACAGGGAGTCATCGGGTGCCGGCTCGTCTGCGACCGGGGCGACGATCCGATCGGCCTCCCCGGCGGCGAGCCTCGAAAACCGACCGATCGCCACCCCTTGAGAGCCCGATGCCGCGGCGAGATCCTGACAGATCCTGATAACGGCACCGCGACCTCTGCCGAACGCGTCCTCGACCTCTGCGGTACCGGCGGTTGTGTCGGCCATCGAGTAGCTGTCGTCGAGCAGGATGACGTGCGTGGCCCGAGGCGCACCGAAGAGCGAGCCGATCGCATTGCTGATCCGCGGCTGGGCGAAGAGCACCACGAGTCCCGCGATCGCCGCGACCCGCATGAGCAACAACAGCAACTGCCGAAGGATCACCTTCGTGCGATACTTCCTGCGACTGGCGAGGAGAAACTCGTTCGCCGCCCACCGCACCGTCCGATGTCGCAGAAGGTTGATCAGGTGGATCACGAGCGGCGCCGCCGCCAGTGGCAGTCCCCAGGTCAGAAGCGTTGGGAAGTCGAAGGATGTCATGTCGCCATGGATGCCCGACGGGAGAGGAACTCGACGAGAGTCGCATCGACGGGGTCGCACGTCCGAACGAGGGCGTAGTCGCAGCCAACCTCCGCACTCGATCGCCGCACGTTGGAGAGGAATTCCTGAAGCGCTTCCATGTACCCCTGGCGGAGCGCCCTCGGATTGCACGCGATCTGTGCAGGCAGTTCGAGGCCCTCGAATCGTGTCGGTCCGTCGAAGGGAAACTCGAGTTCGTCCTGGTCCATCACATGCAGCAATACCGGGTCGTGCCCCCGACCTTTGAGATACCGGATGCCCTTGAAGACGCCTGGCCAGGCCGGGGCCCCATCGGAGCCGAGGAGATCCGACAGTATCACGACGAGGCCTCGCCGCGGCAGCGTCTCCGCGAGCCCTCGAAGCACTGGCAGGAAGTCGCTCGGCCTGCCTCGTCCGGGCGGTGCGGACGGCTCGCCGTCCCCACCGATCTGCCCTTCGAGGATCTCGCAGACCTCCTCGAGTTGATTGCGTCGCGTGCGGGCAGGCACCGACGCCCGCACGGCGTCGTCGAACGCTGCGCAGCCGACCGCATCGCCGTGTGAGAGTGCGAGCCACGCGAGGCTCGCCGCGAGCGTCGCCGCGTAGTCATACTTCGACAGGGTCTTCGCCGATGCCTGCCGGTGGTAGTCCATGCTGGCCGAACAATCCACCAGCAGCGTCAATCGCAGGTTCGTCTCTTCGTCGAACTCCTTGACGGTGAGACGATCCTGCCGCCCCCAGTCCTTCCAGTCGACTCGGCGCAGATCGTCACCGCGCACGTACACGCGATGCTGCAAAAACTCCACACTTTGTCCCTTGTAGGGACTACGGTGAAGCCCGGCGAGCACGCCTTCGACGACCGCCCGGGCTCGCAGTTCCAGCCGCGAGATCCGGAGAATCGCGTCAGGAAGCAAATATCGTCTGGAATCTCGGGTCACGGCTGAGGTCGTCCTCCCGGGCCGGTGTGGTTTCGATGATCCGCTCGATGATGGCGTCGGGAGTGATGCCCTCGCTCTCCGCCGCGAACCCGACCACGATCCTGTGTCGCAGGACGGGTCGGGCGAGGGCTTGAATATCCTCGGC
>JBJTBB010000146.1:0-9594 GCA_046091125.1 Planctomycetaceae bacterium | reverse complement strand
AATCCAGGCCGTCTGGAAAACCCGCCACTGCCAGCAGCCGCCGCGCCTCTGCGGGATCCGAGGCGGACGTCGCCGCAGGCTCGTACCCCGTCGCCAGCGAGAGGCCCTCGGGCACGAAACTGAGCGACTCTCGTTGTCCGGCACCGTAGACAGCCCTCACGATCCGCTCGCGGTCGAGCGCGAGCGAGAGCGCCCGACGGACCCGCCGGTCATCGAGAGGGGGCCTCGTGGTGTTGAGCCGATAGAAGCCGATCGTCAACTCGGGAGTGACGACCATGTCCTGTGCGCCACGGGCGACGAGCTCCCTCGCGGCGAAGGGTGGAAGTGACGGAGTCCAATCGACCGCGGCGGTCTCGTAGAGGGCAAGTGCCGTCGTCGATGACTCCACAGCGAGGCAGTCGATCGAGCGCAGGCGGACCGCGGCGGCATCGTGGTGACGGTCGTTGCGAACGAGCCGGACCCGATCGCGAAGACGGCGGAGGCCGAGTGTGAAAGGACCGCTCGAGACGAGCAGACCGGGCTTGGTCCAGCCGGGTGACCCATGCCTCGCGATCGCGTGCAACGGCACCGGGGCGAGCGGGTAGAAACCGCACACATGCAGAAAGTACGGCGTCGGTCGCTCGAGGTCCACGACGAGTGTGAGGTCATCCTCGGCGAGGATGCCGACGTCGTCGAAGTCGGAGATACGACCGGTCGCGAAGGCCTGCGCACCCTTCACGGGAAAGAGCTGGTAGGAGTATTCGGCGGCCGTCGCCGGATCGAGCAGCCTCCTCCAGGAATCCCGAACCGTATTGGCCGTGATCGGCACCCCGTCGCTCCAGACGGCGTCGCGAAGGTGAAAGACGAATCGGGTCGCATCGTCCTCCACTTCCCAGCGTTCCGCGAGGCCCGGACGAACCTCGAGCGAATGCGGGTCCCAGTCGACGAGCCGCTCGAAGAGCGCAGACACGAGCCTCCCCTCGGGCTGGCCGGTGACCAGATGGGGGTCAAGGCTCTTCGGTTCCGCACCGTTGACGAACACGAAGTCGGCGGGCGGTTCACCGCGTGGCCACGACACCACGATGGCCGCGAGCATCGCCGCCGACACCACCGCTCCGACCACGCGTCCCCGCTCCATGCCGCGGGCTCCTCGTTCGTGCGCTGTTCTCGAAACACCAACCGGGCATCACCGTCCCTACCGCGCGAGACACTCCTTCACGACCGCCTCGATGTCGGCGTACGTGAAGGGGCGTCCGAGCGTCTTGGCCGCCATGTCGTCGTCGAATTGCTTGGCGAGTTCGCCATCCTTCCCCCACACGAACACCGCCGGCACGCTCACGATCCCGAGCTTGCGGCACATCGTGTCGGAGTCCTCGCTGGCCAAGAGGTTGCGAAACATCGCCCGCTGCGACTCGAGGAACGTCCTGACGGGAGGCAGAATCTCGTCGACGGTTCCGATCCCCTCATAGTCGAGCGAAAGCGAGAGGCAGGTGACGGAACGGCCGTACTTCTTCTGCAGCGCGACGAGCTTGGGAAACTCCTTCACGCAGGGAGGACAGGAGGTGCTCCAGCAGTCGAGGACCACGACCGTGCCCTTGCCGTCCCGAACGGCCGCCACGACACCAGCGTGATCGACGGTGTCGAGCGGCACGACGTCGGCCGCATAGGTGAAATCGGATATCGAGACGACGATCAGGGACGCGGCGACGAGCAAGCCTCTGCAAACCGTCATGGCGATCGACTCCGAGGAGATGGACTGCAGCATCAGCACTATACGTGACGGGCGAGACCCCTCGCACGCATCGCCGCCCGGCTCAGTGGCCTCCCGCACGCGAAAAGAGGTTCAAGACCACGACGCCCGCCACGATCAGCACCATCCCCGTGACCGCAGCCGCGTCGAGCCGCTGACCCATGAAGACCCACCCGATCAACGCGATGAGTGTGACGCCGACACCGCTCCAGACGGCATAGGCGATGCCCACCGGGATCGAGTCGAGCGTGAGCGAGAGGAAATAGAACGCCGTGCCGTACCCGGCGACGACGACCAGACTCGGCAGTGGCTTCGTGAATCCCCCCGTCGCCCTCAGGAAACTCGTCCCGATGACCTCGGCCAGGATCGCGATCGCTAGGTGCAACCATGCCATCAGGACTGTTTTACACTCTGCGCATGCCTCGATTCGAACATGTCCGCCACCGGCCGCCGGCACCACCTGCCCGCCCCCGGGAACTCGTCGTGGCCTGTGCGGCCATGAAGAGCCACGTGAACCTCTCGCACATCGTCCGCGCCTGTGGGTGCTTCGGAGTCGGCCGGGTGATCGCCTGCGGACATGCACGCGTGGATCCGCGCATCGCCCGCGATGGAGCCGACTCCGTCGCGATCGAGGTCCACCGCACACTGCCCCCCGTCCTCGATCGGCTCAAACGCGACGGTTTCGAGATCGTCGGACTCGAGCAGGCCACGGGATCGGAGCGGCTGTTCGATTTTACGTTCATGCCGCGGACGGTGCTCGTCGTGGGCAATGAGCGGACCGGTCTCGAGCAATCCGATCTTGATCGCATCGACCGTGTGGCCGAAATCCCAATGGCGGGCCTCCCGCACAGCCTCAACGCCGCCACGAGCGCCGCGATTGCGATCTATGAATACTGTCGACAGTACCCCGATGGCTCGCCGGGAACACCATGACCCTCGTGATCGGAACGGACGAGGCGGGCTACGGGCCGAATCTCGGTCCGCTGGTGGGGGCGGCCACCGCCTGGCGCGTCGAAGCCTCTCCCGATGAAGCGGAGAGCGTCCTCACGGATGCGGTCACCGAGGCTACGGCTGACCCGTCGCATGAACTCGTGTGGGCGGATTCGAAAACCTTGTACAAACCCGCGAGGCGACGTCCTGCGGACGGCGACGGTCACCCGCTCGCGCGACTCGAGCACGGCCTGCTCGTTGCAGCCGCAATCGTGTCAGGAGGAGTTCCCCGCGATTGGCCCGCGATCGAGCGACTCACCGGCCCGCTCACGCCCGGCTCGGCGGATGCGGGCTCGTTGCAGTGGGATGGTCTGGCCCAATCGGCCGTACCGCTCGTGACGGACGCCCCATGGGCGGAAACGGTCGCGAAAACCGTCTCGGCGACCCTCGGCCAGCGCGGCGTGCGTCTTGCGGGGCTGCGGGTGCGCTGTGTCTACCCCGGCGGCTTCAATGAATCGCTCGTTCGAGGGAACAACAAGTCGGACATCCTCTCTCGCTGCACGCTCTCCCTCGCCACGACGCTCGTGGAGACCCTCGAACTCGATCCTTCCGAACCATTCCTGATTTGGTGCGACCGCCACGGCGGACGGAAGCGATATGCGGCGTTCGTGAGCGAGGCCTTCTGCGGGTCGATCGGCTTCATGACTGCGCGCAGCATGGTCTCACCGGTGACGGAGACGTCGCTCACGTCCTCCTACCGCGTCGGCGACCGGGGTCGGATCGACTTCACGGTGGGGGGCGAGTCGCGTCCCCCGGTGGCCCTGGCCAGCATGGCCGCAAAGTATGTCAGGGAGCGGACGATGGACTGTTTCAATGCCTTCTGGAGCCGCCGCGCGCCAGGGCTTCATGGCACCGCCGGTTATCCACAAGACGCCATCCGCTGGCGGCAGGAGGCCCATGCGGCGATCGTCGCCGCCGGGATTCCTGAGGACAATCTCTGGAGGAATGCGTAGGAATCCGCATCGGTTTGTTGCGACGGGCTGGATCCGAAAGCAGAATCGGTGGGGCTCAAAGTGATCCCTTTGGTGCCGCGAGCGCGACCCATGCCAAACCTCACCACGCACCTCTATGTCCTGCGTCACGCCTGGGCGGAGGACTCGGCGGAGGACGGCACCGATTTCTCCCGCGCGTTGACGAAGAAGGGACGGAAGCGTTTTGCCCGCTTCGCGCAGCTGCTGGTGGAATCCGGACTCGAGGTCGACCTCATCGCCACGAGTCCGCTCGTGAGGACCTTCGAAACCGCGCACCTGCTGGCCGACGCGATTGCCGATGGACCATCAGACCGCCAACCGCCCGTGAAGGTGGTCGATGTGCTCGCTCCCGCGGCCAGTTGGGAGCGACTGGTCGAATGGACCGTCCAACAGGACGTCGCCCGGGTGGCCTGGGTCGGTCACGCCCCCTGCGTCGGACGGCTCGTGGCCCTTTCGATTGGCGATGCGACGGCGGCGATCCGGATGCAAAAAGCCGCGGTGGCATCGATCGACCTGCCGGACGGGCTCGGGCAGCCTGGCGAACTGCAGTGGCTCGTGACCGCTGAATCGGTCGGCATGTGAGCCTACATACGCGGTCGATCACCACGGTTTTCCGGCTGCCGACTTGGCCTATACTCTCAATCGAATCCGAGGTCCTGTTGGACCGCAGCGCTGGAGAATCCCCCATGTCGATGACCCCGTCGGCCCCATACCGTCGGTTCCCGCTCGTCCTTCCGCTCGTCGTCCTGTCGGTGATGGCGGGCTGCGCTCCGTCGGCTCCCCCGAAACAGTCTGCACCCGAAGCGCAAGGCGTGATCGAGGTCGAGTCGGTCGAGGTGCTCAACGACAAGGCACCGGAGGCGGCCGCTCCCGCGGCTGCGGACAAGTCTGAGGCCACGCCCGAACCGAAAACGTCTCCCGATCCCAAGCCCGCCGGGGATCCGTCCGCGTCCAAACCGCGGACCAAGGGCCTGCCGCTCGGGGCCGTCGAAGAAGTAATGCTCGGAGAGCCCTCCCTGACGGCCGGCGTTCCAGGCCAAGGGCCAATCACGCTTGAACAGATCGACGCTTGGCTCGCCGATCCGTCGAACTTCCGTGAGATCAAGCCGATCCTACCATTGGGTCTTTCGCAGGGAGCGTCCCAGATCACCGGCCTCGACGAAAATCCGCTCAGCCGCGCGAAAATCGAATTGGGTCGACAGCTCTACTTCGATCCCAGGCTCTCGGCTGACGCGACCGTCTCCTGTGCCAGCTGCCACAATCCCGCCGAAGGCTACTCGGCCCACACGAAGACCGGCGTTGGCATTCGCGGCCAGCAGGGAGGCCGGAACTCGCCTGTCTCCTTCAATCGGATTCTCTCGGGCCCCAGTTCTGGGACGGTCGCGTCGACTCGCTCGAAGCCCAGGCCGTCGGTCCGATCGCCAATCCGATCGAGATGGGCTTCACGCACGAGGGTGTCGTGAAGCGACTGGGCGAGATGCCCGTCTATCAGAAGCAGTTCGACGCTGTGTTCGGAGAATTGACGATCGATCGCGTCGGGCAGGCCATCGCCGCATTCGAGCGGGTGCTGGTGACGGCGCCCTCGCCGTACGATTTCAACGAACAACTCCTGCCATTCACGAAGATGGACGAAGAGGACATCGCCGATGACGCGGACCTTGCCATTGCCTACGCCAAGGCCAAGGCCTCGGTCGAGGCGAATCCGATGAGCGATTCGGCCAAGAAGGGACGCGACATCTTTTTCAGTGAGAAGGGCAACTGCACCGCGTGCCACGTGGGAGCGAATCTGGCCGACGAGAAGTATCACAACATCGGAATCGGCATGAACGCCGAGAAGCCTGATCTGGGCCGGTTCGTGGTGACGAAGGACCCAAAGGACACCGGGGCTTTCAAGACGCCGACGATCCGCAACGTGTTCCTCACAGCCCCGTACATGCACGACGGCTCGCTGGCCACTCTCGAGGAGGTCGTCGAGTGGTACGACAAGGGGGGGCACTCCAATCCTCATCTGAGCGACAAGATTCGGCCGCTCAAGCTGTCGGTCGAGGAAAAGGCCGACCTTGTGGCGTTCATGAGAGCCTGCACGGGTCCGACGCCGTCGGTCGAGACGAGCCGGCTCCCCACGGACCAATAGTCCATAGATAGGAAGCCTGTCGTCCCGCACCGCGGGTCGCAGGGTGCAACCGTTTTCCAGCCGATCGGTCAGCCGGATCGTTTCAAACTCATGCGTGATGAAGCCCGCTGGCTGCCACTCGCCCAAGCGAAGCCCCCGTTTCACGTCGGCATCGACCTCGGCGGTACGAATATCAAGGCTGGGCTGGTCGATGATCTGGGACGCACGCTCGCCTACCTCTCGGAACCGACCCTTGCGGCGAAAGGCCCGGAAGACACGGCCGCTCGGATGGGCCGGATGGTCGGCCTGCTGACCAAACGCTGCGGCCTGCCAGCCGACGGCCTTGTCAGCGTCGGCCTCGGCACGCCCGGGCCCCAGGATCTCAAGGCGGGCATCATCCTGCGGTCGGGCAATCTTCCCGGCTGGGACATCTTTCCGATCCGTGATCGTGTGGCTGCCCATTGCGGACGCCCGGTCACCTACGCCAACGACGCCGGTGCGGCGGCCTATGGGGAGTTCTGGATCGGTTCAGGCCGGGAACTCGAGAGCATGGTGCTCTGGACACTGGGGACCGGCGTGGGCTGCGGCATCATCATCGACGACGTGTCGCTCGATGGTGCCCACAGTCATGGTTCCGAATGCGGTCACATCATCGTCGACGCCGCCCCGACGGCGCGTCACTGCGCGTGCGGACAGGCTGGGCACCTCGAAGCCTACGCGAGCGCAACGGCGGTGATCGCCCGCACCCGTGAAGCGGTCGTCGGGGCCGCTGGCTCGCTTGCCGCGGCGGTCGCAGCTGGTGCAGAGGTCACGCCGATCCTGGTCGCTGAGCATGCCGCCGCGAGCGACCCGCTCGCGGTCGAGATCCTCCTTGAGACGGCCCGCTGGCTGGCAATCGGCACCGTGACACTGATGCACACGATCGATCCCGAGGGTGTCGTCATCGGCGGGGGGATGAACTTCGGCGGGGAGGAGACGCCCGTCGGTCGCATGTTCATCGGGGGAATCCGGGACGAAGTGGCCAAGCGGACCTTTCCCTATCTCGCGGCTCGCACTGGCATCCGATACGCATCCCTCGGCGGCGACGCCGGGTATATAGGGGCCGCCGGATTGGCCCGCCATGCCCTGTCGTAGAATCGTCTCATGCCCATCGACTGCCGCCACATCCGCAACTTCTCGATCGTCGCCCATATCGATCACGGCAAGAGCACGCTCGCCGACAGGCTCCTCGAGTTCACGGGGACGGTCGACAAGCGGCATCTCAAGGAGCAGATGCTCGATGACATGGAGCTCGAGCGTCAGCGCGGTATCACGATCAAGGCCCGGGCTGTGCGGATGGAGCATCGCCACAACGGCGAACTGTACGAGCTCAACCTCATCGACACCCCAGGCCACGTCGACTTCCACTACGAGGTCTCCCGAAGCCTGGCCTGCTGCGAAGGAGCCCTCCTGCTCGTCGACGCCTTTCAGGGGGTCGAAGCCCAGACGGTCGCCAACGCGTATGCGGCGATCAACCAGAATCTCGCCATCGTCCCGGTGATCAACAAGATCGATCTGACCCATGCCCGCGTCGACGAGGTGCTCGAGGAAATGGAGCAGAGCCTCGCGATCGATCCGAGCGACGTGATCCGGGCGAGCGCGAAAGCGGGAATCGGCATCGACGACCTCCTCGCGGCCGTCGTTGAGCGTGTCCCGCCTCCGACGGGCGATCCCGGGGCGACGCTCCAGGCGATGATCTTCGACAGCCACTACGACAGCTACCGTGGTGCGATCACCTACGTACGGCTCGTTCAGGGCACGATCCGCAAAGGGCAGAAGATCCGTTTCCTTCGGACCGGCGTGACTCACGACGTCCTGGAACTTGGCCAGTTCGTTCCCCAGCGCCGACCGTGCGAGGAACTCGCCGCCGGACAGGTGGGCTATCTCGTCTGCAACATCAAGGACGTCAAGCAGGTCCACATCGGTGATACCGTGACCATTCCGGGCGACCATGGGGCGTCTGCACTGTCCGGCTACAAGCCGCCGCAGCGGATGGTGTACTGCGGCCTCTATCCCAGCGAGGGGGAAAACTTCGAGGAACTGCGCGATGCCCTTGAAAAGCTCGCCATCAACGACCCCTCGTTCGAATACGCACCGGAGTCCAGCGAGGCGCTCGGATTCGGTTTTCGCTGCGGTTTTCTCGGTCTGCTGCACATGGAGATCATCCAGCAGCGGCTCGAGCAGGAGGCCGACCTCGATCTCGTCCAAACGGCACCGAACGTCACCTATCAGATCCTCAAGGGGGACGGCGAGACGATCGAGATCACCAATCCGCAGGATGTGCCGGATACCGGCCAGATCGAGGAGTTTCGCCAGCCGGTGGTGCGGACGAACTTCCTCATACCGGTCGAGTACATCGGGCCGATCATGCAGATGTGCACCGATCGCCGCGGGACGTATCTGAAGACCGAATACCTCTCGCCCACGCGAGCGATGCTGTCGTTCGACCTCCCGCTGGCGGAGGTGATCTATGACATGCACGACCGCCTCAAGAGCATCACACGCGGCTACGGCACGATGGACTACGAACTCGTCGGCTACTTTCCGGCCGATCTCGTGCGGCTCGACATCCTGGTAGGCGGCAAGAAGGTCGATGCCCTTTCGATCATCTGCGACCGGCGCGACGCCGACCGGCGGGGGCGGGCGATCGTCAAGAAATTGCGGGGAGAGATCGATCGCCACATGTTCGAGATCGCGCTCCAGGCTGCGATCGGCACGAAGGTGATCGCCCGCGAAACGATCTCCGCGATGCGGAAAAATGTGACGGCGAAATGCTACGGCGGTGACATCTCCCGCAAGAAGAAGCTCTGGGCCAAGCAGAAGGAAGGAAAGAAGCGGATGAAGAGCATCGGCTCGGTCGACATTCCGCAGAAGGCTTTCATGGCCGTCCTGGACACGGGCACCGCGCCGGGCGAGCGGACCTAGCATCGAGTATCGCCCAGGGCGTACGCGGGCGGCGGTTCGCAGCCCGACAAACGGGCCGTGCGATCGAACGCTATCGTGAGTCGATCGTGAAGCCCGCGTCGCCCCGAGGTCCGCACCCCGGCCAGGCGCCTCGAGGAGACGCGTTGTCGGCGACCTCGACGATGGTGCGACGATACTCGACGAACCCCCTCGCCTGATAGGCAGGCAGTGCAGACGGATGGTCCAAACTGCAGGTATGAACCCATACCCGCCGACCCAGACGCCACGCCCTCTCGACGGCAGCCGTCAGCAGAAAGCCACCGAGCCCGCGACCGATGAAGGTCGGCAGCAGTCCGAAATATGCAATTTCAGGATCACCCGAGCGGGCATCGAGTTCGACATATCCGGCCGGCAAGCCGCCGACCGTGAGCACCCATGTTTCGATCCCGGGGACGGACAGATGGTCCAGCCACTCCCGGTACGACCAACCCAAACGATCGATCCAGCACCAGTCACCTCCGACGGCCGTATAGAAAAACCGATTTAACTCCGGTATCGGCGTGTCGACTCGGGCCAGACGAACGTCGGCGGGATGCGAAGTGCTCGGCCGAAAGCTCGATCGGTCCCGCAATTCGAGATAGTACGTCGTAACCGTGCGCATTCTCACGGGCCTGGTTGCCGAGCAACTGCTTGGGATCGTTTCGTCTCGCACCGCCAATGAGGTCACCTTGGGAGATTACTCGGTCGCGTCGCTCCGGCGGGGAGTCATATGGGGCACGCATGGGTGCATTGCAGCCGATCGTGCGGAAATCGTCTTCCCGATGATCCACGTGCCCGCGTGGAGCACG
>JBJTBB010000145.1:0-2665 GCA_046091125.1 Planctomycetaceae bacterium | reverse complement strand
TCCTCGAGCAGGTCGAAGGGAGCCGGAATCCCGAGATCATCGAGTAACAATCGGCTTGTAATCCTCGCCGAAGAGTAGATCACGGGCAGGCCACTTCCAGGGTGTGTGCCGCCCCCGACCAGGTACATTCCATCGACGTCCTCAAACCGGTTGTGTGGGCGCATGTGCAGCATCTGTGAGAGGTCATGGGCGAGGTTGAATGTCGCCCCGAGGTGGATCTCATGATCGTCCCGCCAATTGTCCGGAGTGATGACCGTTTCGTGTCGAATGCGAGCCCGAACGCCCTCTATCCCAAGCTGCTCGACGCGGGCAAGAGCCAGTTCCCGCATCCGAGGGGCCTCCTTTCGCCAGTCCAGGCCGGGATGCTCGTGGGCCACCGGAATGAGGACGTAGAGCGTACTCATTCCCGCGGGGGCGAGTGATGGATCGGTGACACAGGCGTTTTGAACGTACATGGACGGATCGTCTCCGACGGACCGACCTCCTTCGATATCGGCCAGGTTGGAGCGGTAGTTGGTCGAGAGATAGATCGTGTGATGCGGAGCGTCGGAGAGTCCGTCGACGCCGAGGTAGAGCATGTACGTGGAGCACGAGAATCGCTTCGATGCGATGCGTCGATCACTCCATCGCCGACGAAGCGCATCAGGCACGAGTTTCGTCATCGTCCTCGCGAAGTCGGCGTTCACCACCGTCGCATCGGCCACGTACTCGCCGGAGACCGTCGTGACTGACATCACCCGCCCGGCCTCGAACCGCATCCGCTCGACCGGATCACCGTAGTGGAACTCCACGCCGAGATCCGCAGCCACACTGGCCATAGCCGCAGAGATCGCGCCACAACCGCCGATGGGGTGGTAGACGCCATGCTCGTATTCGAGGAAGGACAGAATGGAGAACAGGCTGGGGCATCGAAACGGCGACATGCCCAGGTACTTCGATTGAAACGTGAAGGCGAGCCGGATCCGTTCATCGCTGAAGTACTTGCCGAGTTCGGCATCCAGGCTCCGCCAGGGTTTCAGGAGCGGAACCAGTTTCAGGAGGTCGGGGCTGAACAGATCCGACCAACCCTCGAAAGACTTTTGGAGAAAAGGGGCGAAACGGCGAAACTTCTCCCGGTTGTCCAGCATGAAACGGGAGAACGCGCCGGCATCCTCTGGAGAAAGTTTGCTGACAGCCTCCTCCATTCGTCGCACATCCGGAGTCGCCAGCAACTCGCCGCCAGACCCGAACACGAGGCGATATTGGGGATCAAGCCGAACAAGTTCCACTTCCGAGTGGAGGTCGCGACCGCAGTCCGAGAAGATTCGTTCGAGGATCCGCGGGTAGAGGAAGAATGTCGGCCCGAGATCGAACCGGAACCCCTCCGGTGTCGTCAGTGTCGAGGTGCGGCCTCCGGGACCGCACTTTTTTTCGAAGACTCGCACCCGTATCCCCGCCCGCGCGAGCAGCATGGCGGCAGCCAAGCCACCCGGACCGGCTCCAATGATGTTGACCGTACGAGTCATCCGATGACGTGTCGTCCGTCGCCTCAAAGGGTGCCGGGGCGTAGAGGGGTCGCTCAGCAACCCTTTGTATCGAGGCAAACTATAGAAACGCCGGCTGAACGGTCAAATTCGCAGCCCATGCCGACCGGCCGCTGGCGTTCGTCCGCGGCGCCGCTCAATACGGCACGTACCATCCGCCCGGATAGGTGCGGTAGCGGTAAGCTCCGAACAGCCCACGGCGGACGGTCGTCACGGGAGGATAATAAGTTGCCACAGGGGCCACGACCGCCGGACTCACCACCGCCGGCGCGGCCACGGTTGGGGCGTAATAGGTCGAAACAGGCACCGCCGCCGGAGCATAGAACGCCGTGACGGGCGTCGACAACGGGACAAGAGATGGAGAGTAGTAGGACGTCACCGCGACCGAACTCGTCGGAACCGTCGCCACGACTGAAGGGGCGGGAAGTGCCGGATAATTGACGACCACGGTTGATGGGCTGACGACAGGAGGCGAAAAAGCGGTGACGGCCGCGTAGTTGCCCGATGGAACGTAGTTGGAGACGTATGGCACGGGTGCCATGGCCGTGTAATAGATCTGAGCTGTCGCGGCATCGGGCCATGCAACCGCACTTCCGACAATCACGGCGAGCCACGCATGTCTGACCACACCAATCCCTGAGGCCGACTGTTGCTCCCGAATGCCGCAGAGCGATTTCTTGCATGACCAACGGCACATCGAAAGCCTGAAAGAACGCATGGCTGGGTTGCTCCTGAGGTCCCTGTACGATACGTGCGACCCGCTTGAACTTCAATCATCCATGGTCGGCGGCCGCTGCGTGAACGCGGGGTTTCTGCCGGAAAAACCGGCCCGATCCCTTCCTTCCGCACCCCGATTGACGAAATGGATGCCGCGAGTGGACAAAAACGCCGCGTCGTCCTTCGGGCGATGAGCGGGAGACGCCATGGCACCCTTTGATGAACGTCGGACAGCGGAATCTGTTCCTCCCCAGGAAGGCCCAACGGTCGATCCAGTCACCGGAGGGTCGGGAAGCTTCGCGTCGCTCACGGTGGTGCGGTGCCTGAGCGTCGTCAACGTCAACCTCGCTCGGTGGGTGGTTATGGGCGTCGGCAGATGGGCCGCCGCGGGCGCGGGTGCGACCGGCGCGTGGGGTCTCGCGGTG
>JBJTBB010000144.1:0-9834 GCA_046091125.1 Planctomycetaceae bacterium | reverse complement strand
CGAGCGTCCGGCCCGCCTGTGCGACGGTCACCGGCAACACATCTCCGCGGGAGAACGAACGTTCCCGAGGGGTTCTTCGACCCTTCCTCCCGCTCCCGCGTGACGCGTGACCTTTCGCACTGCCGCGTCCAGCTTGGTTGCCGTTCCGACCGTCCCGACGGCGCCCGGGGTTGGATGGGCTCATGGACGTTTTGTTGACCTCTTCACCTGCACGGCGGATCCACGTTCACGACGAACAACACGCAGGGCCGAGACCCGTTGCAATCTTGACCATCTTTCCCTGCGTTTTACACTCCCCTGGGTCAAAACCTACCCGAAGGGGCCGGGACCGCCGTTTACGCGTGGTTGCCGAGCAGTTGGCTCAACTGAGCGAATGGGTCAAATGCGGCGGCTTGTGATTGTGTCCGTCCCGACGTTATCCGTAGGTCGACGCATTTCGAAATGAAGCGGGACTTGGAAGAATATTCCGCCCGTCCCTCGCGAAGAATGGCGCGACCGTGTCCTGCACCTGCGTGATTGGACTGCAGTGGGGCGATGAAGCCAAGGGTAAACTCGTCGATATCCTCACGGAACGGCACGAGGTTGTTGTTCGCTACCAGGGTGGAGCCAATGCCGGTCACACCGTCGTTTCCGGAAACGACACCTGGAAGCTCTCCCTGATCCCCAGCGGCATCCTGCGGGATGGCGTCACGTGCGTCGTTACCGGCGGTGTCGTTCTTGCTCCGCGGAGCGTGCTCGCGGAAATCGACGGGCTCGAGTCGCGCGGCGTTCGCGTCACCGGCAAGCTGTTGCTGAGCGACCGCGCTCATGTGGTTTTTCCCTGGCATGTCCGCGAGGACCAGATCCTCGACAAGACCGTCTCGGGCGGTGAGGCGATCGGAACCACCGGGCGGGGCATCGGCCCCTGCTACCGGGACAAGGTGGGCAGATCGATGGCCATCCGTCTCGGCGACCTGTTTCGGAAGGATTTCCCGGAACGGCTCGCTCATGTCGTCTCACTGAAGCAGCGACTTCTCGAATCGCTGACCGCGATCGGTCAATCCGCCGCAGTCGAGCCACTCGACGCGAACGTGATCCTGAACGAGTATCGCGGCTACGCCCAGCGGCTCGCCCCCTATGTCGCCGATACGACCGCGAATCTGCTTGGCACGGTTGAGCGGGGTGGGCGCGTGCTGTTCGAGGGGGCACAAGGCGCTCTGCTCGACGTGGATCATGGCACTTTTCCGTACGTAACCAGCAGCAACTCGTCCGGAGTCGGCGTCTCGAGCGGCTCCGGGGTGCCGGGCTGTTGGATCGATCGGGTGATCGGCGTCGCGAAGGCCTATACGACGCGAGTGGGTGGAGGCCCCCTTCCGACTGAACAGGTCAACGCCGTCGGCGAGCACCTGCGATCACGTGGCCGGGAATATGGCACGGTCACGATGCGACCGCGTCGCTGCGGCTGGTTCGACGGCGTCGCCACCCGCTATTCCGCACGACTCTCTGGAGCCAGTGAAATCGCGGTGATGCTTTTGGATGTCCTGGGGGGGCTCCCTGAACTGAATCTCTGTTCGGCTTACGAGATCGACGGCCAACGGGTCGCCGAGTTCCCCAGTCACGTGGATGACATGCGCAGGGCTGTGCCGGTCTACGAGACCCTGCCGGGCTGGGAGGAGGATATTTCGGGAATTCGTCGCTATGACGATTTGCCGGCCGCCGCTCGCGGCTATCTCACGAGGGTCTCCGAGATCGTCGGCCGACCGGTGAAGATCGTGTCCGTCGGGCCAGATCGGGCTCAGACCATTTTTCGAGACTGATCGATTCACCCGCGGTAACAGGACCATCCCTCCCCTCGAGCCTTCGGTTCGATGGAGTGGTTGCCGTGAGTGCGGCAAGAGAGGACAATTCCGTGTATGTCGTCGGCGACCTCCGCCTCAGTCGAGCCGTGTGCCTCACCTCCCGAACAGGCCGAGGAGCTCCCCGTGGAGATTAACGGCAGGCCCCCCGACGGCGTTCTTCCGCAACACATCGCCATCATCATGGATGGCAACGGCCGGTGGGCGGAGGCCAGGGGGCTGGCCCGAATCGAGGGGCATCGGCGGGGCGTGGTGAGCGTCCGGAAGACCACGGAATACTGCGCCCGACTCGGTATCCGACAGATCACCCTCTACTGCCTCTCGAGTGAAAACTGGCGACGGCCGGCGATCGAACTCGATTTCCTCATGCAACTGCTCGAGCAATACATGATCGAAGAGCGGGACCTTCTCATGCGCGAGCGGATCCGGGTCGAGATGATCGGAAGCCGTGAGGGTCTCCCGCAGACCACCCTCTCCGCCCTCGACCGCACCGTTGCGATGACCGCCGATAGCGACGGCCTGCGACTGTGCCTGGCGGTGAACTACGGCTCTCGGCGAGAGATCGTCGAAGCGGCTCGGCGACTCGCTCGCGAGGCACGACGAGGCGATATCGATCCCGACCACATCGACGAAGACGTCTTCTCGGCTCGACTCGACACCGCCGGACATCCCGATCCGGACCTCGTGATTCGCACGGCGGGCGAAATGCGTTTGAGCAATTTCCTTCTCTGGCAATCGAGCTATGCGGAACTCTGGGTGACCGACACGCCGTGGCCGGAGTTCGACGAACGGTGCCTCGATGCGGCGCTCGCGGCCTACGCGGTTCGTACCCGTCGATTCGGAGGGCTGCCCGACCGGGCGACGACATCGTGACGTCGCCGGAGGCCGCCCATCACGAGTCGATCGGAGGCGAATCCGGCCGTATTGCCCACGACGACATCAGGGGCTTCGCCCCTCCGCCGGCCTTTGGCGGAAGGGCTCTCGTGACGCTCACGACCCTCGGCATTTTCACCGCGCTTTCGTGGGCTGATGCCACTGGGTTCGCCGGACTACGTTCCGGTTGGTGGCTGATGCCGGTCGCCATCCTCATCACCATCGCCGGAATCGTGGAGTTACGGATCCTTTTCGAGCATGCCGGTCTGCGACTGCCGGGCGGCCTCCTCGCCGCCGGCGCTACGTTGATGTTGCTAGCGGCCACTGCACGGTCCGTCGACGGGCCGGCCGCCCACATGGCGGCCTCTTCGATGGCGTTCACGGGCCTCATGGTGGCTCTATGCATCGACTCGATTGTGCGGTATCGCCCTGGCGAGCGATCCCTCGATCGGCTTGCGGCCGGTTGCCTGACGGCTCTGGTCTTTTGCCTGCCGATGGCATTCATCGTCGGCCTCCGATACGTGTCACCCGCCGATGAATCGACTGGGCGACAGAGCATTCTGCCGCTTGCGAGCATGGTGGCGGTGGTGAAAGCCGGGGATATCGCGGCCTACCTGGTGGGTTCGTCGATTGGTCGAAGACCCATGGCTCCGCTTCTCAGCCCTCAAAAGACATGGGAGGGTGCTGCCGCCTCGATCGCCACCAGCATCGCAATTTCGGGAATGACAGTCGGCTTGTTCTCGCCCCATGGGCAGCAGCCGTTGGGTGGTTGGATCGTCTATGGGCTCTTCGTCGGCGTCGCAGGATTGGCGGGAGATCTCACGGAATCCCTCCTCAAACGGGAACTCAGGGTCAAGGATTCCGGCCGTCTGCTCGCATCGTTGTGTGGAGTGCTCGATCTGGTCGATGCCCTCCTGCTCGCGGCTCCTGTAGCCTGGTTTCTCTGGGTCGCCGGGGGCTCCTGACGGACCGCGGACCATCTCGGCCGACATCTCAAACGGCTGCAAAAAGGCCTCTTCCGGCAACCGGCGACGGGGCGATGATTCGGCGGGTATGATTGTCGATCATGTCCCGCATGACGATTTCGGTCGTCGATTCCAAACGGCTTCTGAGCATCTTCGGGCCGCGGGATCGCCATCTCCGACGGATCCGCACCACTCTTGGCGTCGACATCGTCGCTCGTAACGAGTGCATCCACGTCGAGGGGGAGGAACAGTCCGTGCTGCGGGCCACTGAGGTTCTCGAACGCCTGGACCGCGTCGCGCGTGAGCAGGGAGCGGTCGGAACGGCCGACGTGACGGCGGCTCTGGCCATCGCGGCGGGTGAAGAGCCCGAATTCGACGAATCGCCGATCGAGATCCAGCGGGCCGGTCGAAGGGTCGTCCCGAGAACCAAGGGGCAGGCCGAATTCATCAACTCGATCAGACGACACGACGTGGTGATCTGCGAAGGGCCCGCAGGAACCGGCAAGACATTCCTCGCCGTCGCGATGGCCGTGTCGATGCTGCGCGCGGAGGAGGTACGGAAGATCGTTCTCGTGCGACCGGCCGTCGAGGCAGGAGAAAGTCTCGGATATCTGCCCGGTGATTTGCAGGCGAAGATCAACCCGTATCTGCGTCCTCTGCTCGACGCTCTTCGGGAAATGATGGATTACGATTTGGTGCGGAGACTGATCGAGCAGGACGTCATCGAGATGGTGCCGCTGGCCTACATGAGAGGGCGAACGCTCAACAACGCCTTCATTATCCTCGACGAGGCTCAAAACACCACTGCGTCCCAGATGAAGATGTTTCTGACCCGCTTGGGTACCGGCTCGAAGATGGTCATTTCCGGCGACGCGACGCAGATCGATCTGCCGCCAAACCGCGCAAGTGGGCTCATCGATGCGATGCGTCGACTGGCGGGCGTTCCAGGATGCGGGCGGGTCAGGCTCCATGGGGTCGACATCGTTCGCCATCCACTGGTGCAGCGCATCGTGGCCGCCTACGACGGCGTGCTGATGACCGACTCCGTCGGTCGGCGGAGTCCGCCGGAGGATGTATCCCGGGTGGTGACCATGGAACGATTCAGCGATCGCACGAGTGACTCGTCCGAAGGACCGGGGAGCTGATGTCAGTCTCGCCCTCGTCTTATCGACGCCGCATTCGCCGTGCCGGAGCGGTCGATGCCCCAAGGGGGTTCTGGAGCGGGCTTGTGGCGCATCTCCGGCAGTCCGAGGTACTGATGCGGCTGTCTATGTGTGCCGCAGCCGCTTTGACACTGACCCTGATGATGCGGGGCTGGAATCCCCCATTCGATTACCGTATTGGCATGGTCACCCCTCGCGGTGTGGCCGCTCGTGTCCCATTCGAACGGCCCGACCTTGAGAAGACGCGGCAATCACAGGAACGGGCAGCAGCCCAGGTTCGGGTGATCTACTCCCAGGACAGACTCCCGATCGAACGGGTACGCGACGCCCTCAAGAACCGCCTCGCCGAGATCGCAGCTGCGGCTGACTTATCGACCGCTTCGATCGCGGCTTGGAGTCAGTTTTCACCCGATGCGGCCGCTCTCGGATCGCATCTGCCTGCCCCGCCGGCACCGACGGTCGTCGACGCAGAGGGGCGTCGAATCCTGCCGGTGGCTGCGGAGCCACCGGTCGATCCCGTAGCGACTCCCGCGCGTGAGGACGCTTTGACCGCCGATCAATCGGAACTTCAGGCGAAACTCGACAAAGCCCAGGTCGAATACGCCGCATTTCGTGGCCGCATCGATGACAAGGAAAAGCTGCTCGAGACGGGCACGGCGATCGATCTGGCCTTCAACGAGACGATACGAGCAGGTGTTCTCGAGAACATCCAGCATGGGATCGACGATGGAAGCCAGACCGACATCGATGTCTATCCAATCGGCAATTCTTCGGAATTGAAACGCGAACTCGTCGCTGATGTCCTTCTCGGGGAGGCGAGGGTACGACTGAAGACCAGGCTGGTGCAGGAGCTCGGCGATTCGCCATTCACTTCGAAGCTGGCGACATGGATCGACCCGCAAATCGTCGGCACGTTGAGGATCGACCGGGAGTCGACCGAAAAAGCGAAGCGAGAGGCCATCTCGAAAGCCCCTCCGCAATTCAATCGGTACGCGGCCGGCGACCTCCTCGTACCACCTGGAATCCCCATCAAGGAAGCCGAATTGGACGTCCTGCGACGGGAGCAGGCCGAGTACGTGCGGCAGGCCGATGCCGGGCGGCGACTGGGCCGCGCGGTATCACTCCTGGGACTATTCGTCGCGATGTTTGCACTCGCCGGCTTTTATCTCCACCTCCATCACAAGACGGTTCTCGAGGATCTCGGCCACGTCGCGACACTTCTTGGCCTCGCCGCAGCGACCATCGTCACCTGCATGCTTGCTTCGGCTGAGGCGTGGCAGGCGGAGATCGTACCACTGCTCGTCTTCGCCATGACCGTGGCCATCGCCTACGACGAGGACGTCGCTCTCCTGCTTTCAGCTCAGGTGGCGCTCGTGCTTGTGATCGGCCTTGGGAAGGGACTGACCGACTATATCGTCCTGACCGCAGCCTGTGCGGCGGCGATTTTCTGGATGGGACGCATTCGCAGCCGAAGCAAATTGATCTACGTGGGCCTGTGGGCCGCCGTCGTGGCGATGGCGACCGAAATGGGCGCCGCGGTACTTGACGAGCATCCCTTCGACCTTCCACTTCTGTACGAAGTCGGACGAACCGGGGTCTGGACCGTTCTGGCGGGCTTTCTCATGACAGGTCTTCTACCGTTCGTGGAGCGGTTCTTCGGTGTCCTGACCGATTTGAGCCTTCTCGAGATCGGTGACATCGCGCATCCGCTGCTTCAGGAACTCGTTCGTCGTGCGCCGGGAACGTACAACCACTCGATCAACGTGGCGAGTCTCGCCGAATCCGCCGCCGAAGCGATCGGCGCCCGCGGCCTGCTCGTAAGGGTGGGGGCGTACTTCCACGATGTCGGCAAGATGCTCAAGCCAGCCTACTTCATCGAAAACCAGGGACAGCAGGCCAACCGCCACGAGTCGCTCGTGCCGGCGATGAGCACACTCATCATCGTCGCGCACGTGAAAGAAGGGGCCGAATTAGCGCGGCAATACAGGCTGCCCCAGCCCATCATCGACCTGATCCTCGAGCATCACGGCACCACGCTCGTGGAGTATTTCTACAAACGCGCCACGGCGAGATCCGAAAGTGACCCCAATGCATCGGGCGTCGATGAACACGCCTATCGGTATCCGGGGCCCAAGCCCGCGACGCGCGAGAGTGCTGTGATGATGCTCGCCGATGCCGCCGAGAGTGCCAGCCGTGCCCTTACCGAACCAACTCCAGCCCGCATCGCGGGTCTCGGCCACGACTTGATGCACAAGCGGTTGCTCGACTGACAGTTCGACGAATGCGGCATCACCTTGCAGGAACTGGAAACGGTCGAACAGAGTATCGTGAAGAGCCTGACGGCGGTCTACCACGGCCGCGTCAAGTATCCAGACCAGCGGACGGCCTGATCGGCAGTGACCCGTCGCCACCCTATCATCGTCACCGTAGATGACCGTCAGTCCCTTCTTAGGCTATCGGACCGCTGGGTCAGGGAGATTGTCCGGGGAGCGCTCCGTGCCCAGCGGATTCGATCCGCGGAGATCGGCGTGATCCTGATCGAGGACCGTGCGATGGCTGAACTCAACGTTCAGTGGCTCGCCCATGAAGGCCCGACCGATGTCATCACGTTCTCCCTTGGCGAGCCGCACGATCCAGGATGCGACTGCCTGAGGGGAGATCTGGCCATCAGTGTCGAAACGGCCATGCGAGAGGCGATCCGGCATGATTGGACACCCCGGAATGAAGTCGCCTACTACCTCGTCCACGGCCTCCTCCACCTGACTGGCCACGATGACCGGACCCTCTCACGGCGTCGGCGACTGCGGCAACGAGAACGGGAGGTGATGGTGCGTATTGGCCTTCCGGAACCGCCGGTCACATGTCCGGATGTACCGGGCCATGAGGTTCCCTGTACAAAAGCTACCGACTCTCGAACGAATCTCCCTTCCGACTCGAGCCATCACGGAGACGAGACAAACGAGGGTCATGACGAGGCTGAGACGATGCAGCGCCTGGACGCTGGATGCGATCGCCAAGCTGTTCAGTCACGTTCCAAAAGGAGCCTCTCCCGATGGTGCCGGAAAAGACACGGGCGGTGGTGCTCAAAACCTCGCCATTCGGAGAGACCAGCTCCGTCGTGACGCTGATGACCCGCGAATGCGGGAAGCTACGGGGCCTGGCAAAGGGCGCATGGCGACCGAAGGCGGGATTCGATGCCGCCCTTGACCTGCTTTCCACCTGCGAGGTACTCGTCCTCCGGAAGTCGTCGGGTGGTCTGCACCTCGTCACCGAGGCCAGCCTCGAAAGACGGTTTCGCGTGGTCACCCTCGAGGCTCTCCACGCGGCGCTGCACCTGGCCGATGTGGCCGAGGGGCTCACTGCCGAGGATGATCCACAGCCCGAGGCGTTCGATGCCATCCATGACGCGATCCGAAGACTCTCCGGCCGTCCTCCTCCGGCGGATGCCGGCGAGTTGGACGTTGAAGATGTCCATGCGACCGTCCTGCGGACGGAGTTGCGTCTCTTGCGGCTCGGCGGCCACGGCATCTCACTGTCCGCCTGCGGCTCGTGCAGAGGGTCCGTGTCACCATCGAGTCGCTCGGCATTTGGCATGCTCGACGGAGGCATCCTCTGCGACGCCTGCAGGCCCGGTCGAAAAGCCGTCGTCTCGATATCGGAGGCGTGCCTTGGGGCCTTTCGTTCTGCGGATGGATGCCGCCGGATCCCGAGCGATGTTCTCGGGGAGGTTCGCGCCGTCATGAACACACTCCTGACCAATTCGCTCGAGCGGCGGCTTCGCGTCGCCAACCTGCTGCTTCCCGGCCGACGCGACGGCACCGCGTTGAGCCGCTCAAAGAGGGCCGGAGGCGGTGGGCCGCTGCTGCTTTTCCTGCTCGCCGCCGTCGCGACCGCGGGATGCGCGACACTCTCCACCCCCAAGTGGCCGTGGGGCCAGAAGGACGCTGCGGAAAAACAGATCGAGGGTCAGTTGGGAAGCGATGCTTCGAGCGAGGTGATCTCGTCGGATTACGTCGAGTCGGAGCCTGAAAGTCTGTGGGAGTACTTCCGGGGTGAAAACGTCCGGAGACGGTTCAAGAAGATGATCGGAAAGGGTCCCAACGAGGGAATCGCGAGACAGGCGCTCACCGAAGCCGATGCTCTCTTTCGCGATCGCAAATATGACGAAGCGATCCCGAAGTACAAGCAGGCGATCGATCGCTGGCCTGACTCATCCGTCGAGGAGGACGCGCTGTTCCAGCTCGCCGAATGCCGATTCTTTCTCGACCAGTACCCTCGTGCCGAAGACTGCTACGACGATCTCGTGAAGAAGTTTGCGAACACGCGATACCTCGATCGGATCGCCCGCCGGCAGTTCGCCATCGCTGAGTACTGGATGAAACTTGACGAGCGCCATGACTACTGGACGCTCGTCCCGAATCTGGCGGACCGGTCACGGCCGCTGTTCGACACGAGAGGCAGGGCGATCAAGGCCTTTGATCATGTCCGCCTCAACGATCCACGCGGGCCTCTTGCCGACGACAGCCTGATGGCGCAGGCCAATATTCATGTCCTCCATCGACAGTGGCTGGATGCCGACTACCACTACGGACTGCTTCGCACGGAGTACCCCGACAGCGATTTTCTCCTCCAGGCCCACGTCCTCGGGTTGCAGTCCAAGCTGCAGGCGTACCAGGGGCCGGCCTACGAGGGAGGGGTTCTGGACGAGGCCGAACTGCTCGCCGATCAGGTGCTCGTGCAGTTTCCCGATCAACTCGACGAACCCGAACGCGAACGGATCATGAAAGCCCGGGCGGAGGTCGCCGCCCAACAGGCGCTGAGGCACTGGAACCGAGCGACGTTTTACGAGAAGGGGAAGCACTACGCATCCGCGCGCATCTACTACGCGCTGATCGCGCGGGATCAGTCGACGACGCTCCTCGCCCGACAGGCCAGGGAGAAACTCGGTGACCTCGAGGGGCTTGAGGATGTTTCTGACGACCCGTTCCCAATGCTCAC
>JBJTBB010000143.1:0-3351 GCA_046091125.1 Planctomycetaceae bacterium | reverse complement strand
TCTGAGTGACTATCTCTTGGCCGCTGGAGTGGTTGGACTCTCGGGAATCGACACCCGAGCACTTGTGCGACGGCTGAGAACCCGTGGCGCGATGACCGGTGTCGTGTCGACGGAACTACTCGAATCCGAGTCGCTCGCTGCCGCTGTGGCCCGAGCTCCTCGCCTCGTGGGCCGGGATCTCGTCGATGAGGTCATGCCGTCGAAAGCGACGGAATGGCAGCAGCCGCTGTCAGAGGACGCCACGCCGCTTCGACAGCCGCTCGAGGGCGGACGGATGCCTGCATCGAGGAATCCGTCACGTGATGGATTGTGGCACGTCGTGGCGATCGACTGCGGCATGAAATGGAATATCGCCAGGCATCTTCGCTCGACAGGTTGTCGCGTCACCGTGGTGCCGGCGAGTCTCCCGGCAGCGGATGTTCTGGCACTCCGTCCGGACGGTGTTTTCCTCTCCAACGGGCCCGGCGATCCGGAGCCACTCGGCTACGTGATCGAGACGGTCGCTGCCATCCTTGGAAAAGTCCCCATCTTCGGCATCTGTCTTGGTCACCAGATGCTGGCACTCGCCTGCGGCGCACGAACCTTCAAGCTGAAGTTCGGTCACCGCGGTGCCAATCAGCCGGTGTTGGATCTCGAGACAGGAAAGGTCGAGATCACGAGTCAGAACCATGGATTCGCAGTGGAGGAGGAATCGCTCCCCCCTCAGTTGCAGGTGACCCACCGCAATCTGAACGACGGTACGATCGAAGGCCTCCGACACCGCGAGGTTGCGGCAGCGAGCGTCCAGTATCATCCGGAAGCGGCAGCCGGTCCCCATGACGCCGCCCATCTTTTTGGCCGATTCATCACGATGATGGAGAAGGCCTGAGAGCCGTATGGGTTCGCGTCGAAACCCCCAATCGGCGAAGTGACCCGCAGGTTGGTCGCGTGAGCTGGGTCACCCAAAACGCTGGCGGCCGGTCGGGGCTTCCGACCGGCCGCTGCCGATATCTCGGCGAAGCGTTTGGACCATGTCAACGCGTTGGGCTACCGACGCAGATGGGCGTCAGAAACCGCAGTAGGTGACCGTGAGGTCTCCACACTTCTTGAACCGCACTTTGACGGTCACACCACAGCACCAGTCGAAGCAGACCTCTCCGCATCCAAACAGGGTGCATCGGCCATGCACGGACGGGCTGCCATCGCAGCAGACCGGCAGGCAGACGGGCACCTGGACGGTGCAGCCGGTTTCAGGGCTGGTGACTTCGAGAACGGTCTCGTAGGTCGCCGTTTCACAGCATCCGTGACGATGCTTGTGTCCGAGACCACGGTGATGGTGATACTCGATGCAGGGAGCCGGCTCACAGCAGGGCTCGGGGCAGCACGTCGGTTCCTCCACGCAGCAGGATGGCTCGTGATGGCCATGTTTGTGAAGAAGGCCCGCGGAAGCAGGCGTCGCGACGAGGGCGACGGCGGCAACGAGCAGCAGGGGAGTTCCGACGGATCGAGAAATGGCAGTCATGGTTCAATCTCCAAAGGGAATGGGTTTCAGGGAGGGGGTCGCCTTCTCTCAACAATGGTTTCCCGGGGAACGGTGTCAAACACGACCCAGGAAAAAAACTCGAGACAACCAGCCCAGAAGGGCACAACCGTTACAGACCGTCCCTTCGGACCGTTCTTGGGTGGGGGTCGCTTGTCCCCGACGAGCGTTCGCGGCATTCGGGTGGTTCGCTGATCGGGGCTCCGAATCAGGGATTTCACCCGCAGACGCTTTCTGTATAGTGCGATTCGACAGGAGGTCGCTTGCATGTCCGGTTTGCGTGCCAAGGAAACATGGAGTGTCGGCACCGGCTTCGCGAGGGGGAGTGCGAATGCCGTGTCGAGGGTCCGTTCGGGATCGCGGCGCTCGGTGCAGCGACTCGTCCTACGCGAGGTCTCGCGGGTCCGATCGGGTTCGGCACCGCTTCCTCTCACGCCGCGAACGCTCCTGATCGATGCGGGTATTGATCAGGATGGCCTGCTCGACGTGGCCTGCCGTATCGCAGGGCACTATCAGGTCCGATTTCGAGATGAATGGCTGCGGGAGATGCGCACGATCGGCGACCTTATTGCCTGCGTGATCACCCGCATGTTCGACAGCCTTGATGCCGCCGTCGACGGGTCGTGGGAATGTTTCGGGCCTCGGGCAGTACCCTGTTAGAGACCTTGCCAAACTGACTTCGCTTCACGGCCGACGGTTCTGATCGGTTGCAGGCCGAGCTGGGAAGAAGGGACTGCTCGCCGGTTGTGTCGGGGTCTGATGGAGTCCCCCGTACGGCGAGTCGCCGGGCAATCGATGGTGAGGGCTCCGTCTCGCGGGCTGGTTCTCCTTCCCCACCCTGTTGAGGGCGTCACCGATGCGTATGGCACTTGCAGTCGCACTCCTTGGTGGCTTCGTCATCCTCGCGATGGCGCCACCCGTCGTCCCGAAGCGGTCGGCGTTCCCCGCCGCGATGGGATGGACTGAGACATGGTCGTTTTCATCAGTCCACGCCACGCAAGCGGCCTGTGCCGATGCGACGAGAGCCTTCGCCATCTCAAACGGGACCGTAGCCGTTCACGACCGGATCACCGGCCGACTGCTCTCAGAGGGTACGTCGCCAGGCACGAAGCACCTCAACAGCGGATTCATCCATGACGGCTCGGTCTGGTGCGCACACTCCAACTACCCGCTCACGCCGCACGAGTCCGATGTGAGGGTCTTCGATCCCATATCTGGATCGCTCTCGGTCTATCATCGGTTTCGCGATCCTCCGGGCAGCCTCGTGTGGTGCGTCAGGAGACCGTCAAACGACGAGGTCGAGTCCCCGGACGGTTGGTGGTGTTGCTTCGCCCACTATGGAGCACAAAACCACCGAACCGTCCTGATCGAGTACTCGAACGAGGGTGACGGTTTCGATCGCGAAGTGCGGCGATTCACGTTCCCGCGATCCGTCATCGAGGACTTCGATCACATGAGCGCATCCGGGGGCATTTGGGATGGGGACACGTTGCTCGTGTCGCATCACCACTTCAAGGTGGTCTACCGGCTCGCCATTCCGGAGCAGGGCAGCGAGTTGCGGCTCGTGGAGGCTCTCGGCTGCCCGTTTCCCGGGCAGGGAATCGCCGACGATCCAACCAGCGGCGGACTTGTGGGAATCGATCGTGAAAAGCGGGCCGTGATCTTTGCACGGCCCGTTGGGAGATGAGGGCGTGCATCAGATCGGTCGTCAGCAGAACACCGAGGGTGTCTCGTGATCAGTCGGCGACGCTCTCGCCAGCAACCCGCAGTTGCAAGAGGACCCGCTGGACGATCTCACGGGTTCCGACAGCCACCCATACCCTGTAGGCCCA
>JBJTBB010000142.1:0-5455 GCA_046091125.1 Planctomycetaceae bacterium | reverse complement strand
GGGCGAGGTCGATGTCACCGATCTCATCCTCGGCCGAGCGCAGCGGAAGGCCGCTGACGGGCCTGGGAACCGTCTGATCGCGATCGAGGATGCCCGTGCCCCTGGCGGTCCAGGTGGAAACCGGCGGAGGCATGTCGGCCGTGTCGTAGACCGCATCGATACCCGTCGGCGGCGCCTGTGGAATCGGCTCCGAAAATGCACCTGGGAGAAGCCCTGGCTCCCTCAGTGACGGTGAGGCCTGGCCTCCCGCCAGCGTTGCGTCGGTCGAATCTTGTGCGTTGCGAGCGGGCACGAGGTCGGCGGGCAACACGAGGTCCGCAGCCGACACCCAGCGGAACTCGCCGGCCGGTGGTTGAATGCGAACCCAGAGCCCGACGTGCCTCCCCTCGGTCACGCGGATCTCGTCGATGATGCGGACGCGCTCCCCTGCCTCGAGACGCACCTGGGCGACGTGTCGCAGTTCGTTGAGCTGCGAACCGATCCGTGAAACGGCGCCATCGACGACGACCACGCCGACGTCCGATCTTTCATCGGACGAGCCCTCGTGATCATCCGCCACTTCGCCATCCGATCCCTGACGCACGGGAGGCTGTTCACCGCCCGAGGAAGGTTCGCGTTCCACGTCCGCCGCCCGCAGCCAGCTGAAGCTGCCGCGAACCGGCCTGATCGCACACCAACCACTCGGTTCAAGAGCCCACACCTCGACCCGCTCGCCTCGACCAATCCGTTCCGTCGGGTAGTACTCGGCACCCGGACCCGCGCGAAGATAGGCATGGTCGACCGCGACGGGACAATCAGCTGGCAGGACTGACGACGATGAAGGTCGCGCGTCGGTAGGATTGGATTCCGCCGCATCCAGACAGGCGATACTCCAGAGACTCAGGAGTGGTATCACCCGGCACAGCACGATCCGCGCGGGACCGCTTGGTCCTGCGTGATCTTTCCAGGACTGCACGACGATTTGAGGACTGCTCGCCACCATCGAGGGTCCCGGGAGATGTTTTCGGCGACTGTCCGATCACCACGTCAACCCCACGCGCGGACGAGGCTTGGGCGTCCTCGTCCACGCGCCGGGGCGCGGGCTGGCTTCCGCCGGCCCAGGAGGGTCTTCTAGAGCAAGGCGGGGTTTGGCTCAACCCGGGGATTGCGAGGGCTGAAACTCCCGGGAAATGTCTGGTTTTGGACGGTGACAGCATGCCATTGCCATCATGTCGGCGGGGGCGGGGACTACCGACGCAGCGGGGACCGTCGTCCACCAGACAGGTGTACGGAATGTCAGAAGCAGGAGTCGCGGGGATCCCTCGACGTGGGTGGACGATCGAGGATCTCGCGGATGATGACCAGGTCTTTGAGCCCTGTAGGCGATCGCAACAGCTTCAGAAGTCGATCCGCCCGGGAGCTCCGGGAGGGAAGTGGTTCGTCGTGCATCTCGCCCGCCAGCGGAGACGAGAGGTGTCGCATCTCCTGGCCGAAGACGTCCCTGACGTGAGCAGCGACGTCGGAACCGACCTGCTGCGGCTTGATGTCCCGTAAGCGCTCGCGCTTCCCAAGCGCGCCGCTCAGCGATTGCGAGCCAGAACCTGCGCCGGTGGTTGCGGGTGCTCCTCGAACGACGCCCTTGTCCGCCCCTGGCAGGGGAGGCGGACCCTTTGGGATGGATCCGATCGGCTTCCGCGATTCGCCCGACCAGGCGAGGAACTCTCGGATCTCAGTCTCGAGCGATGTCGAACTGGGCGTCTCGTCGGGGGCCGTTCCCGATGAGGGCAACGACGGGGGACCGGCGGTGCGGCCCGCGTCCGCCACCTTTCTGATCACCGCCACGATCTGCGAAACGATCCAAAACACCACGAAGAGCAGTGGCAGCAACGCTTCGAGCCAGTCGAGACCCGCGGCCAACGCGATGCCCATCAGGTGATCCTTTCACGTACGCTTCGACGTCACGACCGCTTCGACGCCACCGTGACGTGGCGGGGCGACGCGTCAGGGCGACACGGCCGCAGGAGCCTCGACGCTCCCGGCAATCCCGCGCCGCATTTCGGTGTCGGCCTGCAGATTCTTGAGTCTGTAGTCGGCGTCGATGCCCAACGAGCCCTGTTGAAGCGCCTCGGCGATCGCCTTCGGCACGTCCCCCTCGGCCTCGACCAGGGCGGCTCTGCCCTCCTCGATGCTCGCCACCATCTCCTGCTCGCGGGCGACCGCCATCGCCCGGCGTCCCTCGGCGTTGGCACGCGCGACCCGAGTGTCCGCCTCGGCGCGGTCGGCCTGGAGACGCGCACCGATATTCGCGCCGACGTCTATGTCCGCGATATCGATGGAAACGATCTCGAAGGCGGTGTTGGCATCCAGTCTTCGGGCGAGCACGGTCTTCGAGATACGGTCGGGATTCTCGAGGACGTCGCTGTGCCGCTCGGCCGATCCGATCGCCGACACGATACCCTCGCCGACTCGGGCGATGATGGTTTCCTCCGTCGCGCCACCGATGAGCTGATTGAGGTTGGTCCGGACGGTCACTCGAGCCTTGACCTTCAACTGAATCCCGTCCTTCGCGACGCTGTCGAGCGATTCCCTGCCACTGTTTCGTCCGGGACAATCGATGACCTTCGGGTAGACGGACGTCTGCACGGCGTCCCTGACATTTCGACCGGCCAGGTCGATCGCCGTGGCGAGCTTGAAATCGAGTTCCGTCATGCGGGCTTTGTTGGCGGCGATGAGCGCCTGGACCACCAGCGGCACCCGCCCGCCGGCCAGAAAGTGCGCCTCGAGAGCCTGACGCGTGATGCCACTGGCGTCACCCAAACCGGCCTGAACGGCCATGATCTTGCTCCGCACGATGACGGTCGGGTTGACCTTTTTGAAACTCATCGCGACGAGGTCAAACAGACCGATTCCAGCGCTCGAAGCGTATGACTGCAACCAGAGCCGCAGGTACCTCGCCAACAACGCGAGTACGAACAACACCGCCAGAACGACGACGATCAGGACGACGAGAGTGATCATGAGCTGGAGTCCCGGGAAACTGACAAGGTGATCCTGATTCCGTGACTGCCGGCCGTCAAGCGCCCAAATTCATGAATACAAGAGCCTTCGAACGCGGCAACGGCGTAAATGCGACGGACGGTCGGCGCGGTCAGCCGTCGGACGGTGGCGTCAAGTCGCGGAAATCGAATTCCTCGAGCGTTCGACTCAGACGACTGTCACCTCCGACAGGCCGAGACTCCCTGCCTGCATCGGTCGCACGGGCGGACACATCCTCGGGCCGCTTGCCATGGGCATTTTCCGATGCGGTGTTCGGGGATTCGTCGGATCGGCGCACGGCGGCCCCCAGGCCTTCGATGCCCAGGATCGTCACCACCTGACCCTCACCGATGGGACCTTCGACGCTGAAGGCATCGATCCGGGCCTCCCCCACGGCCACCTGTCCCCAGGGCACCAGTTCGCTCACGACGACGCCTCGACGACCCACGAGCGATCGGAGCGTTTCACGCCTTCGACGGTCGGGCAGCACATCCTCGGGTGTCGGCGGATCGGGAAGGATCCTCCGGCCGAGCGGTGTGACCGGAAACAATCGGAAGGCCGCCAGGAGCACGCTCGGCACCAGCACGACCGCCGATGCCAGAAGGGCCATGCCAGCCAAGACCCCCGTCTGCGTGAATGCGGTCGTGATCGCCGCGATGACGGCGACGATGCTCACGAAGCCGAGGACACCCCCGGAGGGCACGAACACTTCGAGGATCATCACGACAAGGCCGACGGTCATCAGCGCGATCGCCCAAACCATTCCTTCCATTGTTCAGGAGCCCCCGCGTGCGTGAGCCTCAGGGTCGAGCCCCTGGACGTCTTCGATGGGCTCGACGATCAAACGACCGGCTCGCACCTCGACGACATGAATGGGCAGGCCTGGTTCCACCAGGCGGCCACGTGTCGTCACGTCGAGCACGCGGGATCCGATGATGGCCTTGCCTGCCGGAGCCAGGCGGGTCGTCGTCTGCCCGGTCGCTCCGAGCAGTTCAGCCGGAGCGAGCACGTCATCAACCACCTCGAACTCGGGAGGCGCGAGCAGGACATTCCGCAGCATCGGCGTCGCGGGAAGCCACCGACGCACCAATGTCGCGAACATGGCCACGGCCGCCACGGCACCGAGAAGCCCCAGAAGCGACCACTGCAGCTGTCGCACCTGGGAATCAGTCGTGGGGATCACGAACGACTGACTGGCCAGGACGAGCGACACGATCACCAGGAGTCCGCCTCCGAATCCCAGAATGCCGACGCCCGGCAGCACCAGAACTTCCGCGGCGATGCAGAATGTGCCGGCGACGAAGAGCATCGCCTCCAGCCATCCGGCGGTTCCGTGCAGGTACTGGCCCCAGAAATAGATGATGAAGGCGACCATGGCCACGAAGCCGCCGAGGCTCAGACCCGGAGTGTGCAACTCCATGTAGAGCCCGGCGCCGCCGATCACCAGCAGGAGCCACGCAACACCGGGGCTCGCGAGCGCGTCGAGGAGCGTTTCCGCCCACGTCGGCTGGAGCATCGTCATCTCCTGCTGCAGACCATAGGTCGTCGCCAGTCCCGCAGCATCCTCGACGAGGTGCTGTGCGAGGCCGAACGATTCGGCCGTCCGACCGCTCATCTGGATCGGCCCCACTCCAACCTGTGGACCGATCGTCCATGTGTCGCGATCGGGTCGCAAAGCGAGTTCCTCTTCACTGAAGTACTCCACCAATCCCGTTCCATCCTGCTTGGCCTGTGAAACCTTCAGCCCCGGACTGAAGAGCGCGACGGGCAGGGACCACGACCGTCCCTTCACATCGGCCACGCCCCTGCGCCAGACCATGGCGATCGCATCCGCCTGACGATCGTCCATGGCGGCGGCTTCCGCACCCCCCAGAACGGCGTCGGGGTGCATCACCAACTCATCGCAGGCCATGGCAACGAGCGCCGCATCACCGCGAGCCCGCTTGGGCACCCACGCGACGGTGCGCACCTTTGACGGATCGAGTGCCGCCAGTTCGCCCGCGAGTGTCAGACTTTGTTCTACCGCACCACCATCGCTTTCGATCCGAAGACAGAGGAAGTTCGTCCCTTCCGACAACGCCTGCACGATCCTCGACCGCACGCGTGCGACGGACGCGCCATCGACCGGACCCGCTAGCACGATTTGCGTGCCCCTCCAGCCGTCGAGCGCCGCAGGATCGGCCACGAAGGCCGTTTCGGGGAGCCCAAGGGCCCGCGAGGCTTCTTCTGCAGACCGGGCAAGCAGCCTCGCGACGCCGAGCCTTCGCGCACGACCCGCATCGAGCGAGAGCGGTGCCGGCTGGAGTTCCTCGACGGCAAGGATGGCCGTCCGCTGTTCGAGTTCCACTCGCTGTGATTGATCGATGACGACCTCTCCCGCCTCCGTCGTGACACACAGGCTCCGTGCGAGAGGATCGACGAGTGCCGCCGCAAGCGCCGG
>JBJTBB010000141.1:0-2940 GCA_046091125.1 Planctomycetaceae bacterium | reverse complement strand
CCGGATCGACGTCTGATCGCTTTAGAGGTTCTGGGCTCGCTCGGCAGTCTCGCGAAGGATGCTGTGACCACCCTCGCCCAGTTGCTGTCCGATCCCGATGCGACGGTGCGGAGCGATGCGGCTTTTGCGCTCGGCGGGATCGGTCCGGATGCGGCCGCGGCGGTTCCGGAACTGAAGGAGCTTCTCGACTCGACCGTCGAGGCATTCGGCCACGGGGAGGCCGTGGACGATGGACAGGCAGATGACGATGGGCAGACGCATCGTCCGGTCCTTTTCACCGTCGCCTACGCACTTGGTCGCATAGGACCTGCGGCTCGCGATGCGCTGCCGACGCTCGAGAAACTCGCGCAGTCGAATCATCCGCTCGTTGCGACCCTCGGAGTCTGGTCAGCCCTTCAAATCGATCCGGGCAGCGAACAGTTGCGGACACGGGCTGTCCCACTGCTGACACGTGCGCTCAAGGACTCGCATGATCTCGTCCGCCTCGAAGCCTCGATCGCGCTCGGGGAGATCGGGCAGCCGTCGCACGAGGCGATCGAGATGCTCGAGATCCTCGCCGATGACGACCCGGTGCCGACCGTGCGGTCCGCCGCCGCAGAAGCTCTGCAGAACCTTCGTCGAGGATCGTCCGGATCGCTGTAACAGCGGGCGATCGCCCTCTTGTGTTCCCAGGAGGCCGGAGGGCTTCAGGTAATTTTTGCGGCTTTTGACCGCGTTTTGGCACGTCCCGTTGTCGTTTCTGCCAAGCGGGCTGAAGGAAGCGACCTCGCCCTGCCGAATGATGGAGGAGTCCGTCGATCCGCTCGGCCTGCCCGAGTGATCCGTGGCTCCGGCAGGGTGCGACATGGTGGCACACACGGCTCAAAAGCGTTCGACGGCTCGCCCTCTGGGATGGCTGGGACGGCAGTGGCTCCTGCATTGGTCCGCCCCCCGCGAGGAACGGGTCATTCACCGTTTCGTGGTTCGAGCGATTCGACAACGCCCGGCCCAGTTTCGAATTCTTGAACTCGGGATCGGTGGACTCAGACGATCGGAGCGTCTGCTGCGTCTCGCGGCAGGTCTGGGGGCTAAGGGCTGCCTGAATTACGTTGGCATCGATCGGTTCGAGGGCCGTCTCGAGTCCGATCCACCAGGCGTGACGCTCAAGGATGCGTTCCGTACGCTCAATCGGCTCGGACGGGTGCAATTGGTGCCGGGTAACGTCGATACGACGCTCTCGCGACTGTGCAATCATCTTGGCTTCTTCGATCTGATTCTCGTCTCGTCGGACGCCGATTCTCGACACGTGGAACGGTCCTGGTTTTTCATCCACAGGCTCGTGCGACCTGGTTCGACCGTAATGGTTGAGACCGAGGCGGGGCGTCAGGGAGCGGGTTCCCTGGCCCGGGAATGGCGCACCATTTCATCCGCGACGCTCGGCGAACTTGCCGGTCGAGCGGTTTCCCGACAGGTGGCCTGAACGTGCCGATCATGGGCCTCTTCCGGATATTCGGGAGAAGCGGATCGGGCAAGCCGATTGACCGCTTCTTCATCTTTCCGGCTTATTCAAGCCCGCCCCGTGAATCGATCGACCCGCCGGGGTATATTCATCGTCAAAAGTCGTCCAGGAATCGTCGTCGAAGCTGTCATGGCATTCCAGAGTTCCTCAGAGGCTCCACGCACGCTCCTTGACAAGGTCTGGGAAGAACACGTCGTTGCATGTCCGCCGGGCGAGCAACCGATCCTCTACATCGATCTGCACCTCGTTCATGAGGTGACGAGTCCCCAAGCGTTCGAGGGCCTCAGGCTCGCCCGCCGGCGCGTGCGGAGGCCGGACCGGACGTTCGCGACTCCTGACCACAACATCCCGACGACGGACAGGCGGCTGCCGATCGCCGACCCGATTTCGAAGCAGCAGATCGACACGCTTCGGTCGAATTGCCGCGAATTCGGCGTTCGTCTGTTCGATCTCGACGATGTCGATCAGGGCATCGTCCATGTGATCGGCCCGGAACTCGGCCTGACGCAACCCGGAATGACAATCGTTTGTGGCGACAGTCACACGGCCACCCATGGGGCACTCGGGGCGCTCGCCTTCGGCATCGGTACGAGTGAAGTGGAGCATGTGCTCGCCACCCAGACGCTCAGGCAGTCCAAGCCACGGTCACTGGAACTCCGCGTCGATGGGCGTCTCGGCCCGGGTGTGACCGCCAAGGACCTCGTGCTCTGGCTGATCGGACACTTGTCCACCGAGGGTGGAACCGGCCACGTCATTGAATATGGGGGTTCGTGCATCCGCGGACTGTCCATGGAGGAAAGGCTCACGGTCTGCAACATGTCGATCGAGGCCGGCGCGAGGGCTGGCATGATCGCGCCTGATGCGAAGACGTTCGACTACCTGAGGGGGCGGGATCACGCTCCGCGTGATTTCGACCGTGCGGTGTCGGGCTGGGAACGGTTTGTGGGAGATCCCGGCGGAAAGCACGACCGGTCCGAGATTTTTGCCGCGGAGCAGGTTGTTCCACAGGTGACCTGGGGAACGAACCCGGCGCAGGTGGTCGGAGTGGACGACGCGGTGCCCGATCCATCGTCGATCGTCGATGTGTCCGAACGCGATTCGGCCATCCGCGCGCTCGAATACATGGCGCTCGACGCGGGTCGACGAATCGTCGATATCCCGGTCAATCGCGTGTTCATCGGTTCCTGCACGAACAGTCGTATCGAGGACCTCCGCGCCGCGGCCAGGGTCGTCTGCGGCCACCGCGTTTCGAGCACCGTACGGGCGATGGTCGTCCCCGGAAGTGGTCGAGTGAAGCGGCAGGCTGAGTCGGAGGGGCTTGACCGGATCTTCCGGGACGCCGGGTTCGAGTGGAGGGAGGCTGGGTGCAGTATGTGTCTCGGCATGAATCCCGACACGCTGGCGCCTGGCGAGCGATGCGCCTCCACGAGCAACAGGAATTT
>JBJTBB010000140.1:0-7143 GCA_046091125.1 Planctomycetaceae bacterium | reverse complement strand
GTCTCCGATGAGACGCGGTCGGACCGAGGTTCAACGGTCATCGTGCCGCTGTCCACCCCTTCGCTTGAGCCCGTGACGGATCCCCTGCCCACGGATGCCGCCGTCCGTCTCACGGCCGCTTCGACCGTGAAAGGCGACGAGCGACGCTCCATGCTCGTGCACGCGCGGGACGGACTGATGGAAGCACGACTGACGCCCCTTCGGAAAGACACGCAGTGAACGCCCCTCTTGATGGTTCCAAAACGTCGGGATCCGTCTCGGTTCCGATGCACTCTTCGCCCGCGCTCGAATCGGCCAGCATGCTCAGGGATCGCGTCTCTCGACACGTCTCCGACCCGATCGTCGGTCAGCGTCAACCGCTCGAGGAATTGCTGATCGCAGTCGTCTGCCGCGGGCACGCCTTCGAGGATGGCGTGCCGGGGCTCGCAAAAACGCGACTGGTCAGGGCGGTGGCTGGGGCGCTGGGACTGGACTTCGGCCGGATCCAGTTCACACCCGATCTGCTTCCAGCGGACATCACGGGTTGCGATGTCCTGGAGCAGGGAACCGATGGACGCCGCTTGCACAGGTTCGTCCAGGGACCCATCTTCCGTCACGTCGTTCTGGCGGACGAGATCAACCGGGCGCCCCCGAAGACCCAGTCCGCCCTCCTCGAGGCGATGGAGGAGCGACAGGTGACCGTCGGCGGCCACTCGCATCGTCTCCCGGATCCCTTCCTCGTGCTCGCGACCCGCAATCCGATCGAGCAGGCGGGAACCTATCCGCTGCCGGAGGGGCAGCTGGATCGCTTTCTCTTGATGATCCGGGTCGATTATCCATCCGCCGACGAAGAGTCGGAGGTGGTGCGACGCATGGCCTTCGAGCCTGCTCATGAAGCCCGCGATCCGGTTGACCTTGGGCTGCTTCAAGACGCCTCGCACGTCGTGGCCTCGATGCCGATGGCCCCCCACGTGTCGGACGCCTGTGTGCGACTCGCCAGGGCGACGCGCCCGGGCAAGGACGGTGCGATCGGCGACATTGCGAAGCTCCTGGAGTGGGGGGCAGGTCCCCGGGCCAGTCTGGGGCTCGCGCGGGCGGCCCTCCATGGCAGGCCGTGCGTGGAGATGTCGGACGTGCGAGCGGTTGCCCATCCGGTCCTTCGGCACCGCATCATCCCGTCGTTTCAAGCCCGTGCCGACGGCCTCGATGCCGATGCGATCGTGGACAGGCTTCTGGCAGCCAGCGACGATTGGTGAATGGTGCGACCCGTCAGGGGTCTGCTTGGGACGGTGTCACGCATGTGCAGCTCCAAGGGGTTTCTCGTCTGCGCCATCGTATTCGGCGCGCCCTGGAGGCTCTGGGGGCTGGCCGCCGCAGGCCTGCCATTTGCGATCCGATGGCTCGCCCTGCGGAATCGTCCAGCGACGCCGTTTGCGCCGATGGAGATCCTCCGACGCGCAACCGAGCGACGATCACTGCCAAAGAAGCTTCTGGAGCACGTCGGGCCTGTGCTGCGAGCGTGCATGCTCGCGCTGGTCGTGGTTGCGAGTGCACGCCCCCATTTTATTGGATCGGTGGCAGCCTCTCCGGGAGTCGCCCCCCCTCCGACCGGTCACGTGCTCTTTCTCGCACCCGCGGCGTCTGATGCCAGGGTCGCGAAGGGGGGTACGCCTCCGCTGATGGCGGCCGTCATGGCGACGACCTCCCTGGGGTGCCGACTCGACGCGTTGCCCTCGGGTCTTCCATCCGGGTCGCCCGACCTCCGAGCCGCACTCGAGCAGGCTCGCTCGCTCGTGGTGTGCGACGGGGTCATCCCTGACGCTGGTGACCAGGGTGATGTCGCGGCATTCGTCGAGCGCGGGGGAACGGCGGTTTTCCTGTTCGGGCCGACCTCGGTTGCGATTCCGTTCGCACGCCTTGCCCCGCTCATGCGCCGCCTTGGCGGACCGAGTCGGCTGGAGGCCTGCGACGCCCGGCAAACATCCGTCGCCGGCAGGTCGCTCGGCATGGCGATGGAGTGGGTATTCGGCCGGGATCCTGGGCGATCGTCGCCATCTCCCGAGGGATTCGAAGACTTTGACGACGCGTTTGTTGCGCTCGAGGGTCCACGGGTCAGGCGATTCGTTCCGCTCGATGCAGTGATGGAGCAGGGGCCGGCGGACGTGATTGCGAGGCTGCGTTCGCCAGACGACCTGCAGGCCCCGGCGGTCGCCGTGCTGCGTCGACGGGGAAGGGGGCTCGTCGCATTCGTGGGTCTGCCGATCGAGCTGCCGGGAGTCGTCGACGACACCTGGCAGTTCGCCGAAACGTCTGCTGTCTGGGACGATCTCGCAGCGTGGCCTGATTTCATCGACGTGGTCAGGCGGGTATTCGTGCCGATTCTCACCGCCGCTCCAGACAGTCTCGGGCAGGGCGATGTTTCGCGAGCGGTTGGTTGGGCTACGTCCGGTGTTGCAGGGACGTTGCTCATGCTCGCGATGGTCGTGGCCTCGATCGATCCGCTGCTCGCTCTTTGGGTCGGGGAAAGGAGTGTGGCCTGGTGGTCCCGCTGACCGACTCGCTTGCCTGCCACTGGCTCGCCGACCCGTGGCTGGTCACGACCGTGCTGGTCGTCGGCGGATTCTGTGCCGCGATCGGGTGGCTGCACGGCTGCACGCGGGGGCGCCGGTTCGGGGGGCTCGGCTTCCGACTGGCCATGCTTGCCTGGCTGGCGGCAGCCGCGGCTGGTGTCACGTGGCAGGCCGAGGGCACCGACTCCAGGATGCCCGTCGGCGTGCTCGACATCCAGATCGTGGCGCCGCGGGTGGCTTGGATGGAAGACACGGCTGTTCTGGCCGTCGCTGTGACGAGCGCGGGCCTCGCCACGGATGCCCTGCGGGTCGTTGCCTGGGAGGCCGTCGACGCTGGTGATGGAACGTCGGCAGTCGACTCTCCGCAGGCTCCGCTGGTGGTGGACGAGTTGCCGTCATCGCCCGACGCCTTCTCCGGATCGTCTCCCGGCTCCAGGGAACTGGCGGCCAAGAGTCGCTTTCAATCACAGCTCCAGTTCGACCGCCCGGGACGGCACCTGATCACCGTCGAGGTGACGGAGTCGGTTGCCGGACGAGCCACTCGGACCTTTCGACGAAGCTGTCCGATCGACGTGATCGAAGGCCACGTTTCATTACTCCTGGTCGATGACCGCCCCCGCTTCGAGACTCGATTCCTCGACCACTGCCTCGGTCGCGAGCTCCGCATCCAGCATCGTCTCCACCTGCAGTCGTCCGAACAGTCCGATCACGAGTCGATCGGTCGATCGATCGTCGCCATGCCCATCACTCGCGAGGAGTGGAACCGATACGACTGTGTTGTGCTCGGCGCAATCGATCCCTCGCGCACCTCGGCGGAATCCTGGGCCGCTCTCGGTGAGGCCGTGGCGATCGACGGACTCGGGGTGATCTGGGCCATGGATGGACGATGTGACCTCGAAGCTCTCGGGACCAGTCCGCTACGGCGATGGATGCCGGTGACCGGTGTGCGGAGGGCCCCCGATGCCTCCGGTCGCGATCCCATGACGCTTCAGCCTCCCGTGGCATCCGATGTGGTGCCCTGGTGGCTCCGTGGCGATTCGGAGGACGACTTCGCTCAATGGCGAGGATTCGCCCCGGCTTACGACGTCCTGCGTCCCACGCGGGTTCGGCCGACCGCTCATACCGTCCTCACGTTTTCGGAGAATCAGTCGCCGGCGATCCTGGAGGACCGATTTGGTCGCGGACGAGTCATCGCCTTCCTTTCGGAAACCTGGCGGTGGCGAGGCGTCCTCCAGGCGGAGGATCGCACTGCCGACGCCTCGGGAAATGCCGCTCGAGTCGATGAACTGTGGCGAAAGGCGATTCTCGCGGTTGCCGCTGAGCACCTGGCGTCCTTCCGGGGCTTCACGGCATCGGTGGGCACTCAGAGTGACGACATCCTGCCGATGCCCATCCGCGCTGGATCGCTCGCCGATGACCAAAGGCCGATCCGCAGGATCGGGGTCCTGGGCCACCCGATCGCACTCGCTATGTTCCTTGTGATCTCGTCGGTGGAGTGGTGGCTCCGCGCCCGGGGAGGCATGCCATGAGACCGGTAACCGGCACTCCCAGTCGAAGGAGGGCGAGCGGTCCACCGTCGGACTCCGCGGCGCGATTCGCGACGGAGATCGATCGTCGTGTGAACGCCATGCGGGCCGGCAGTCTCCTGTCGGCGCTTGGCGCATTCGTGTGCCTGCTGATCACCTGTGTCGGAACGGTGGCCACCCTGAACGTCGTGGGGTTGGCCGCACCGTCGTGGCTCGCATGGCTCGGTGCAGCGGTCAGTACGGCTGTCTTCGTGGGACGTTGCCGTCGATGGCCGGGCAGGCTCGGAGCAGCACGCGTCATCGAGCGATCCATGCCCGCCCTTGGAGAGCGGATCTCTCGCGCCGTCGATCTACCGGCGGGCACGGGAGGGATTCACGCGACGGAGGTGGCCGGATCCCTGCAGAATCGTCTGGCCACCCGTGCGACCGAGGAAGCCCTTGAGGCTCTCGCGCTCTCGCGTAGCGTGCGATTGTCCTCGGTCAGAACGGGAATCCGCTGGGCGTCACTCGCCGGCATCCTCATGGCGCTGCTCATCGTGACATCCAGCCTTCTCCCGGAATGGCGAGCGGCGATCTTCACCGCTGTGGCGGCCCGGACTGAATTGGCGGCGGACGATCCCACGGGAACATCGAGGGGGTCGGTCCGCCAGGATGGACCGACCGCGGCTCCACTCCCGGCGGCCATCAGCCGCGGACTGGTCGTCCATCGATGGCTTGCCGACGAACTCTCCGCGAGGTTCGTCGAGGGCCCCGGGCTCATGCGCGACCAGTTGCCCAACGACGCGCAAGACTGGCTGGATCTGGCGGCCGAACTCCAGCGACGGGTGGCCGACGATCTTCTGGACGCGATCGACGCGTCGATCGGGCCGGTCGAGCCGAGCGCACCGCTCGAAGCGAAAGCGATGCGCGGATTTCAAGATGCGCAGCAGGTCTTGCTTGCGGATGTCGCTCCCGCCATTCGCGCGAATCGGCTCGCCACCGCGGGCTCGCTGATCCGTGCCTTTCTCGAGGCTGCGGATGGGGCGGGATTGATGACTTCGTCCACGCTTGCATCGCAGGCGCATGCACTGGGCCAGTTGTCCATCGGGACGAGAGCACCCGAAGATCATTCCGAATTGGCCGCCGCGAGGCTTGCGCGACTAGTGCATCCGACCATCCGACACGATGACGGGCTCCCTTCCGGTCGTTCACCGTCGGCCGTGAGCGAGCGAGACTTGCACGCCGCGTCGGCCTCCGCGACTGAGCCAGGTCATGTCGACGACGATGCCGCCATCGCAGCGAGGTCCGTTCCACCGACGGTCGGCGGTCCATCGGCAGGTGGCGATTCTGTGGCGTCCAATGCGCCGTCAGCCGTTCCCGCGGGACGCGACGCTGGTTCCAGCACTGCGGCGGGCAAGGCGAGTGCCGAAGCCTGGGTGCATGCTCGCGACCGACGGCCATCAACCGGAGTGGCCGGCCTCGCCGGAACTGGTCCGGCCTACCGCGAGCGGTCGGTCGACCGGTACTTTTCGATCCTGGCTGGAGCGGAGCCACCGTGATGTCGCGAGCCTGTTCGATGATCGTCCCGTTCGTGCGGCTTGTCGGGCTCGGAGTCACGTCGGCACTCGGGTGTTGGCTGGCGTTCGAGCCGAACTGGACGTGCCAGGGTTTTCAGGAGGCAGCCGAACCTACGCCCGCCTCGTCCGAATCCACTCGGGGTGCCGGTGAAGCCTCCCGAGGATCCGACGACCGAGCCGTCGAGTTGGACATCGATCGGATTCGAGCGTCGTCGAGCGCCGGGCTCGCATGGTTGGTTGAACGTCAGCCGCCGGACGGGTCATGGGGCAGCGACCGCTTTGAATCCACCGCGGCCGTGACGGCGGCGGCGGGTCTCGCACTTGTCGCTTCGGGCAGCACGCCCGCGTCCGGGCCCCACGCGAAGGCCGTCGAGCGATGCGTTGAACGCTTGCTCGCATCGGCAGATGGCGATGGCGTTTTTCAGACATCCGAGCCCGGATCGACAGGGCCCATGTATGGGCACGCCTTCGCGGTGCTTCTCCTGGCCGAAGTCAGTGGCGAGACCGAGGGGAGTCGCGTCTGGCTGGCTCTCCGCAAGGCGGTCCGGGCCATCGAGGCGGCCCAGAGTCGAGCGGGCGGCGGGAGGGATGGTCCGCGTCCCCGCGTCGGCCGGTCGGCCGACGTGTAGACACCATCCACGAACGGTCAGTCCGATGACACGCCCCGGCGCGATGCGGTCGATCCGGGTGTTGCGGACGCCTCCGTCACAGCGGCCGTGATGACCGCGCTGGCGGCAGCCGCGAGGGCAGGTGTGCCGGTCTCCCGGGACACGATCGGGCAGGGCCGCCGATATCTGCTGTCGTTACAAAACGCAGACGGTGGTTTCCGTTACCAATCGACCGATGGCCCCTCTGCAGCCCCGAGGACGGCCGCGGTGCTCGTCGCCCTGGCACTGACGAAGACAAACGACTCGGATGACGTACCACTCGACCGCGGCTACGCGTGGCTCGAAGCGAACGCCGTACCATTCACTCCCCGCGACAGTTACACGCTGTACGGTATGTCTGCAGCGACATCCGCCTGGTGGCAAAGGGGTGGGGAGGCATGGCGGGCGTGGTATGGGTCCGCGGCCGCCAATCTCCTGGCCACACAATCTGCCGAAGGGGCATGGAAGGACGCCTCGTGTGACGAATACGGGACCGCCGCAGCGCTCTCGACGCTGCTTGCGCCCGACGGACTTCTTCCGGTGCTGCAGCCATGACGACTTCCCCCTCATCCCGCACGAGCCTCCATCGACGCCATTGGTCGAACTGGGTGGTGTTGTCCGTCTGGGCGATCGTGGGGCGGGTGCAAGCGGCCGAGATCGCCCCGCTGGTGATGGTCGATGGGGCCATTGACACCGCTGCGATCCTGACCATCAACCCTGAGTCGTCCCGTTTCGTGGTGACAAGTACCATTTCCGGATTGGCAGCCGACAGACCCGCGGAGGCCCCTGTCCCGATCGATGAGGCGGACGTCGTCGGTCATCGTGAGATCGAACTGCCCACCGCCCGTCTCAAACGATGGGGCAG
>JBJTBB010000139.1:0-14447 GCA_046091125.1 Planctomycetaceae bacterium | reverse complement strand
ATCTCACGTTGCGGCAGCCAGACGGTCTGGTCTTTGGCTCTCGGTTTGATCTGGCTGCGGCGGTCGTCTGTGGTGCAAAGGATCAGGCCGCTCATGGGATCGATACCGCTCGCAGTGCCGGTCTCGCGCCCTTGAGTCCGCAGGTGATCACGCATTTTGCCATCCGCGCCGAGCGGGGCATCGATCAGAATCGGCCCGTGATCGATGAGTTCGCCCCGCTCTTCCATGTCCGAGGGGATGCTCCGCCGATTCTGCTCGTGACGGGGGATCGCGAGTCGGAATTGCTCGGACGTTACGAGGAGTGTGCCTACTTCTGGCGGATGATGAGGCTCGCCGGGCATCGATCGATCACGTTGCACGAACTGACCGGAATGGACCACGACACGATGGCCGAACCGGCGATCCCCCTGCTCCTCTCGTTCATTCGGGATCTGTGACGCGTGAATGCCCAATCGAAAACTGCTGCGAAGGCCTGTGCCCTCTCCACTGAGGGGATTTTGAGGCGTCGAGCCGACTGAACCGATCCGGGCTGGCCGCGTAGAAAGGCAGGGTAGACACGGCGAGATGATCGAGCGCGGTCCGACCAATCAAGGAATGACGGCCATGGTTGCTGCACGCAAGCGGCTTTTACGTCTGGTTCGCCGCCAAGCGATTCGTGACGAGGTGCAGGCGATGCGCCTCCGCAGTCGGCTCGTTGTGACACAGTCAGCGGCCAAACAGTCCGATCGTGCCTGAAGCCATCGGATGATTTTGGGCCCCACCAAGGTGCTCATCGGGTTTGGCGACGTTTGTCGGTGAGCGATACACGAATTCTTCCGCCAGAGACGGTTGTGGAACGGCGATTGCAGAGTAGGGACAACATCTTGTCTGCGGGTGCTCGGTCTCGAGCATCCAGTTGTTTCGAATGCCGTTCAAAACCACAAAGCGGAGGCTCCGATGACCAGCCAACAGCCTTTTCGCCATTCGGTCGAATTTGCACGGAGCGACTCAAAAAGCGGCGCCGACAGCAGCCGATCCAAACGTGGCACGGGGCGGTCCTCGGGGTGAGAAATAGGCGTCGAGCGTCTGGAGAGTCGGTCGATGATGGCTGTTGCGTCATCAGGCGTCGGCAGTCTCGCGGCCCGCGTTGGCGATATCCAGACCCTCGACGGTTCTGGGAACAACATCGCCAACCCTCAATGGGGCAGTACGGATGAACAGCTGCTTCGACGCTCCCCGGTTGCCTATGTGGATGGCATCTCCCTGCCTTCCGGAGACGACCGCCCGAGCGCCCGGCTCGTGAGCAATCTCCTTTCGGAGAGTCCTGCGGGCGGCATTGTGAACGACCGGGACTGGACGGCGTTCGTCTATGCCTGGGGGCAGTTTCTGGATCATGACCTCGGGCTGACGGGCGCCGCGGTCCCCGGCGAACGATTCGCGATCGAAGTTCCTGCCGGTGACCCCTGGTTCGATCCAACCGGTGCGGGCACGATGACGATCTCGATGAGACGGTCAGCCTGGGATCCCTCGTCCGGAACCGATGCGAACAACCCTCGGCAGCAGGTCAACTCCCTGTCGGCCTTCATCGACGGGTCACAGGTTTACGGAGCCGATGCCAGCCGTGCGGACGCGCTGCGTGAGTTATCCGGAGGACGGATGAAGACGACATCCGGTAATCTCCTGCCTTTCAATACCAACGGTCTGCCAAATGCGAACGACGCCCACCGCGTCCCCGATGCACAGTTGTTCCTGGCAGGCGAGGGCGTGCGTTCGCACGCTCTACATCCAGAAGGCAAGCCCGTGGGAGAACGGCTACGTGGAGAGCTTCAACGGCAGGCTCCGCGACGAACTGCTCGGCCGTGAGCTGTTCCTGAGCCTGCCTGAGGCTCGGGTCGTTCTCGACCAGTGGCGGATGGACTACACCCCCAGGAGGCCGCATGGTGGCCTCAAGTGGCTGACCCCGGCAGCCTTCGCTGTCGGGCTGGACGATACGGCTTCCGGGGTGGTCCCGGCGGCGTCGCGTGGTGTGTCTCCGGTCGGGGCTATGCCCCTCCCTCCGACACCCCACGCGGACTGTTCCCCAACTCTCTCATGAGCACTGGTACAAGAAGCGGGAAGGGGTCAGACCCTTTGGCGGTGGAAAGGTGCACGGAGGCTTCGGGTCTCGATCCGATGCGATCGATGTTGACACCGAACACTTTCTGCGAACGGCGGCGGAAGTCATCGAAATGTGTCCCGGACGGAATAGTGGTTGGCCGTTGGTGATTGTGGCTCTCCCGCAGATCGCTTCTGTCTTCGACCATCTGTTCGCTGGTCGATGTGGGTACAAGGTACGGATCTCCCGTGATCCAACACGACTATCGGATGCCGCATTGGTCAGACTGGTCGGGGAGGAGGGCAATCCCGAACGACGGAGACGTTTAGAGCAAATGCTTGATTCGTATCAAGTGGCGAGATCACATGATCGCGGCTCGGACGACCTGTCGGAGATCGCCCTGGCCGCCGTTGCCGGGCAGGTTCACACGCTGCTGATCGACCCCGATCGACGCAAGCCAGGAGGCATCGATGGCGAGACAGGGAATATGGTGCCGCAAGATCATCCTACCGGTACGAATTCAGTCGTCCATGCCGGAGCAACCCGTGTCAATGTCGGTCCGGATCTCTATGAGGACCTCGTCAGCATTGTGATCGATCACGGGGGTGTCATCGTGCCATGTGATCGCAGACATCTTAGGGAGAGTGGGGTGGCGGCGATCTATCGGTATGCGAACGTGGCCGACTGATATCTTGCCGGCGTTTTGTCGCCAAGCCATGGTTCGGTTACAGGATGGTACGGTTGAACGGCGGTGCGATTAGGACAGTCAGGCCATGGCTGTGGTCTCACCAGTATCCATATCCCCCGACTCTCCCGATCGGTGTGGATGAGAGGATATCCGCCTCCGCATGGCGACTCCGTGGCAGCCTTTATGGGGGGCAAGGGGCATATGATGCAAAGACGCTCTTTGAGGGATCGAAAACTGCCCCTCACGGAATTCTCACACACCGTTCACAATCGGCTCACCGTGTCGATCTAAGATCCTGTCCATCACGGAAGGGGGCATTCTCCGACCTGATGCGTTCGTGCCCAAGTGAAACACTTTAAAAGGATTTACCATGCGTCACCGTTCGTCATGGATGCGGGCCGGCTTCACTCTCGTGGAGTTGCTCGTCGTCATCGCCATCATCGGCGTGCTTGTCGCCCTGCTGCTGCCTGCTCTGTCGTCAGCCAGGCAGTCGGCGATTGCTGCGGGTGCAAACTCAGCCCTCTCTGGCTTTGGTCGATCGTCGATGGTTACCGCGGACCAGGATGTTGCGGATCGAGGACAATTGTCGACGGGTGCGTTCGACCACCTTCGCGATGGTGACGTGCGTCGAGTGGGATGGGTCGCCGACGTGATCAAAAACAAGGTCGTCAATCCCGGCAAGGCGCTCGATGCATCGAACCCATCCAAAGTCAATGAAAAGGTGGGCGACTATGCGGGGGCGGTGAACGTCACGGGCAAGGGCAATCCGACCCGCTGGAAGGGTCAGACGGGCAACCTGCATTTCGGAGGGTCGTCCGGTCCGTCAGACTGCAACGCCATAACGGCGACCCAAGCCAAGAAACAGAAGATCTGGGACGATGGTCACAACACCAATTTCTGCTCCTCTTGGCACTTCAGCCGAGGGGATGTAATGGGCTCGAGCGGCACGGTTCCGGCAGATATGAACTTCTCCACGGCTGATCCCGGTAAGTGCCCGATGGATGGTGATGGGCCGCTCAGCGAAGCGAAACTCATGAAAACGACCGTCAACCGGGATCTCATCGCCTGTATCAGCAATTCCCGTAACGGTGATGGCAGTGACGCGGCCGTAACACAGGCTTATGCCGACGCGGTCAACAATTTCACTGGCGTGACCGGTTTGGATGGCACACTTCCGCTTCTCAAGAACGGCGATTTCACAGTGGAGTCGTTCACCGACGGAATGTCGGCCGTCCCGGTTGGAAATGTGGCATCGGATATTGGCATCGCCACGGCCACAACCGAGCCGAGGGATCGGCTCCACGAACTAAACGATTTTCTGCCGATCGTGGGTGCCCGTAAGAGTGGGGATGGCAAGTTCGTCGGCGGTTCGGCTCAGATTCTTTTTGCCGATGGACACGTCGAAAAGATCAAGGATACGGCCGGACTCAACGACGATGCCGATGGTTTCATCGGCGCCTTCAGAGGGGGCACGAACGCGTTCGACATCAATGACAGTGCCTATGCCAAAGAGCTTCGAAATCAGATCTGGGTGCGTCAGCTTGGCAATGGCGCGAACCTTGGCGTGGGCGGTGGAGTGGTCGAGTGATAGCTGCCGGTACGTGTCCATCAACTCATTGCTGTGAGCCGCGGCCGCCTTAGGGCGGCCGCGTTTTTTTGATGTCGCCGCAGGTCGGATTAGTCTTATCTCAGCGGTTTGTATCGCCGCCGCGGTGGCTCTCGGGATTCGTTTACGTCCATTTACGGGATTATCATGCTGATCGCACCCGTCGTGACGAACAACGAGCGGTCGAGTGCAATGAATCGAACCGATGTCCATGCACCTACGGATTCATCGATTCCCAAAGGGACGGATGCCGCTTGGGATGACCTGACTGAGCCGCGGCTCGGTCGTTCGCTGCGACTTCAGATCCTCGCCACGCTTGTGGGTGGAACGCTATTGATCTGTTCGCTCGCGGCGGGAGTGCTGTGGCGGCAGCCATTTTTTGCCGCGCTTCCGGCGGCGATTGCGGTTGTGCTGTTGGGTGGTCCGCTCGTGACCGCCGCCCTGCGGGACTTGGCTGTCGGAAAGGCGGGCATGAACGCACTTGTGGCCCTGGCAGTGATCAGCGCCATGTCCAGTGGTAAGTATCAGGAGGCGGCAGCGGTCGCCTTTTTCATGATCGTTTCGTCGTTGATCGAGCGGCGGACGGCGGCCGGTGCGGAAGCCAGCATCGAGTCATTGATTCGGCTCGCCCCCACGAGGGCGAGTCGGGTCGTCGGTGACGTCGAGGACTTGTGCGAGGCGACGATGCTGCGGCCCGGGGACGTCGTGCGGGTCCGCCCGGGCGACACCATTCCCGCCGATGGGCGGGTGATCCGTGGGATGAGCACGGTCAATCAGGCCAGCGTCACCGGTGAATCAATCCCTGCGGAGAAGGGAGTTGGAGACGAGGTGTTCGGCAGCACCATCAACCTCACCGGTCTGATTGATGTCGAGGTGACAAAAGCGGGAGCCGACACGCTCCTTGGCAGAGTGAAGGATCTGATCCTGCAGGCTGAGAGAACCAGGACGCCCATCATGCGACTGGTCGACCAGTACGCCGCGTGGTACACGCCCACGATCCTGATGCTCGTCGGGGTCGTTCTTTTTTTCGCGCTCAAAAGTGACTCTGACTCCGCCTTCGATCGTGCTGTGGCGATGCTCGTGCTCGCATGCCCCAGCGCCCTTATCCTCGCGACACCGACGGCGATGGTGGCCGCGCTGTCGTCAGCCGCGCGCCTCGGAGTAGTGGACAAGAGCGTGGCAACGCTTGAGGCCGCCCGTAATCTCACGGCGATCTTCTTCGACATGACCGGCACCGTCACCAGCGGCGTGCTGACCGTCTCCAGGCTTGCGCCGAGCGATGGCTTCGAGCCCGGCGACCTGTTGCGCGTGGCGGCGTCAGCCGAGCAGAACAGCCGTCACCCGGTGGCGAAGGCCGTGACCGAGATGGCGAAGCGGGCCCGCCTTCCACTGGAGACGCCGAAACTCTTCGAGGAGGTGGCGGGCCGCGGCGTCATCGCGACCTTTGACGATGATCATACAGTGTTCGTCGGAAGATTCTCATGGCTCGCTGACGTCGTCGCTGAATCGGCTGACTTCGATGTCGCTGCCCTCGATGCGATTCAGTCATCGAGTGATGCCGATGGACTATCAGTGCTACACGTGGTCCTGAATGGCCGGCACATGGGATGGATTGGACTGGAGGACAACGCCCGTCCCGAGGCTGCCGGGGCAGTCGACCGACTCAAGTCGATGGGCATTTCACGGTTGGTGTTGCTCACCGGAGACCGGACAAGTGTTGCACGGCGAGTGGCGGGGCAGATGCACTTCGACGAGTTCAAAGCCGAGGTGCTTCCCCATGAAAAGCTGGAAATGGTGGACGCGCTGAAGGCTGTCGGTCACCGAGTCGCAGTTATCGGCGACGGTGTCAACGACGCCCCCGCGCTCGCGGCGGGTGACGTGTCGATTGCCATGGGCGCCGCTGGGAGCGATGTCGCGATCAACTCGGCGAGCATTGCCTTGATGAATAGCAATCTCGATCGCATTCCCTTCCTCGTGGACCTCTCCAGGAAGACGATCGCGGTCATTCGTCAAAACATGGTGATCGGCGGGCTCTTCATCATCGCGTTTGTGACGCTGGCCGGTGCGGGATATGTGTCGCCCGTGACGGCGGCGGTGTTGCACGTGGCGAGCGGGCTGATGGTCGTCTTCAACTCGGCAAGGCTTGTCAGGTGTGGAGAAGACATCGAGCAGGTTGAGGCGGCCGGCCGATCGGGGTGAGAGGCTCCGGTCGAGGTCATCCGACATCGCGTTTCTGGAACAGAATGACGGCCACGCACATCGTAGCGACCACGAGGAGAGCTGCGTAGGTCGTCACCGTTGCCAGGTAGCCGATGGTGATCGTGCTGCCTTGAGTCAGTGCATCGGCCGGCCAAAAAAATTGCAGATTCGGTACGACTGCCGCCAACGGGCGAATCCATGTCTGGCCCTTCACAACGATCGACAAAAGGTATTCACCGATCAATCCAACCAGGAAGAAACCAAGGCAGATGAGCAGTGTCGGAATCTGCCCGAGCCGGGTCGAAGCGGCGATCGCGATCGATGTGATGACGATGATCGCCTCGAACACCAGGAGGATTCCGATCATAAGCTGAGCATCGATGTCCACGAGTGGATTTTGCACCCGCCACGTCCGGCTGATACACGAGATGAGACCCCAGGCGAGAGTCGCCGCCACGCCGCCGACGATCGTGAGGGTGGCGGGAAAGGACCAGCGATAGAGGTAGTTGGCGAGGGCCGCGAGGACAAATGTCAGCAGCAGGGCAATCAGACCGAACGTGATGACGGGCGGGTCGAAGACGTCCTCGGATCTGACACTCGATTGAACGCGGTGCCGAACCGTCAGCAGAAAGACGACACTCAGCAGCCAGTAGGCCACCGCGATCGATGCGGAGACACCGAGGAATTTGCCGAGCACGACAAGTGGCCGCGCGACTGGCTTCGACACGACCGTGAGGACTGTTTTGTTCTCGATCTCCCTGGCCAGGACACCGGTCGCCGTGAATGCGGCCATGAGCAGCCCCACCAGGAAGAGCGTGCTCAGTCCGAGGTCCACGAGCATTTTGTTGTCATCCTCGAGCGTATAGCCGGCGACGTTGACGTTCAGGAGGATTGCGAGCAGGCCAGAACAGATCAGGACCGCGTGCACGGGCTGCCGGATCGATTCCAGGAATGCGTTACGGGCGAGGGCAAGCAACGGCATCGAATGAGAATCTCGAGGGCCTGATGTTGTACGCTGGGGGAGTGTGAGAATCGTGTGAGTCGTGCGAAGTCCCGGGGATAAGCTGAATTACAATTTGGGGTTAGGGATTTCGGTCTCTCGGACTTCAAGGCTTTACATGCCAACGGCCTCCTCGGAACAGCGGCGGATTTCAGCGGTCAATGACGCGCTTGTGTACCGTCGTGCCCGCACCGCGGCAGTTTCTGGGCTTGTCATCCAGTCGGCCCTTGTCGTAGCCGGTGGGCTGCTCTCGCTGTGGGCCGATTCGCAGGCCTTCTACGCGGCGACGTGGCACATGGTCGGCGGCTTGTCGATCTGGATCGTGCTCGCCTTGATCTACCAACAGCACGAGGCCGAGCGGGCCCAGCGACTGGCGGCGGAACAGCTGTCGCAGACGTCGAAGGCTGCCGCGATTTTTGGGAACCTCAGCGACGACCTGGATGCGGCAACGGCCAGGCTTGAGCGGCTCTACCGCTATGGGTTGCCGATCGTGAGTGCGATCGTCGCAATCTATCTGGTCGTGACCGGTGGCGGGCTTGTCATCCTTCACCTGCGGTCCACATCCGCCACCAGTGCCGAGGGTGGAGCCGCGACGAGAGTGGCCGGAGACGCCGTCGGACTGATGTTCGTTACGGCGGCAATCGCCTTCACGGCCTTCGTCAGCGCCCGTTGGATCAGCGGGTACGCCCGTCAGCGTGCCTGGCAGCTTCTGCGGGGCGGAGCCAGTTATCTCATGAGCTGCTTCGTCATCGCGTTGTTGCTCCTCTTCGGAGCCGCGACGATTGCGATCGCCGGGGATCAGCGGATCTTCGGTTGGCTCGCGATCGTGATTCCGAGCGTGATGATTCTCGTGGGGATCGAGATCCTTCTGACCTCGTTGCTCGAGTGGTATCGACCTCGCGTGCCCGGAGAGATCCCAAGGCCGGCGTTCGACAGCCGCGTCCTGGGACTTCTCACCGCCCCCGATTCTCTCGGGCGTGTTCTCGCTGAGACGATCAGGTATCAGTTCGGGGTCGAGGTGTCGCGCAGTTGGCTTTATCGGCTGCTGGGAGACGCCGTGACGCCGCTGACGGTTCTTGGCGCAGGCGTCCTGCTGATGCTGAGTTGCGTGACGATCGTCGCGCCTGACGAGCGTGGAGTCGTCCTACGATTCGGCCAGATGATGAGTGAGCCGCTGCCGCCGGGCATCCATCTCAAGTGGCCCTGGCCCATTGAGACCTCCGAGATGCATCCAGTCGGACAGGTTCAGCAGATCCTCATCTCCAGTGACCTCACGGGTCAATCACGCAACGCCGAAGCAATACTCTGGACCAACGACAGCGACAGGGAGTCGATGCTCGGACAGGAGGATTTCCTGACGGCGCCGGGGCGGTCGGCTGATGGTGAGGGGATGGAGGGCGTCTCACTCGTGTCGGCTGACGTGATCGTTCAGTACACCGTCGGCAATCTGAGGCAGTTCGTACTGGGCTCCGTCGATCAGCGGCGGATTCTATCGCTCGTGTCGCAGCGGGAAGTCTCACAGTTCTTCGCCTCTCACGACATCGACACCCTCCTGGGGCGCGGCCGAATCGAGGCGGGTCAGACACTGCGAAGCTCGATTCAGGTTCGGCTCGATGCTATGCGATTTGGCATCGACGTCGTTGGGGTGGCAATCACGGCGCTGCACCCGCCGATTGGCTCGGTCTCGCGCGCGTTCCATTCGCAAATCGGTGCGATGCAGTCCAAGGAGACGGCGATCCAAACCGCGAAAAAGGACGCCGTTGAAAAACTTGCCAAGGCGGCCGGATCGGTCGACATGAGCCTGCGGATCGACGCGGCCATCCGCCGGCTCGATGGCCTGCGTGTGACTGGCGACAGGGAGGCGATCGCGTCCGCGGAGCGGGAGATCGAGGAGTTGCTCGCCTCGGCTCGAGGCGAGGCTGTGGAACTGGTGCATCAGGCGAAGGCCTATCGGTGGGGTCGGTCCGTGGGTGAGCGCGCCAGTGGAGAGCGCTTTTCGGGCGAGTTGCTCGCGTACGAGGCCTCCCCGATCTATTACCGCACGCGGCGTTTTCTGGAGGTGCTCGCCGAGGGTCTTTCAGCTCGCCGAAAGTTCGTGATCGGTGGCGATCCAGGCGACACCCCGATCTTCCGTATGGATTTCAGCGATCCCACATCCGCCATCGATTCCCTGCTGGCCGAATAGCCAACCCGAGGACACCGAAGTCGTGAAGAACTCTTTTGTGACACTGGTCGGTGGAGTGCTCGTCGCCCTGCTGTTGTCCCACATGTTCCTGTATCAGGTGCGCTACGATCAGGTCGCAGTGCGGACGACGTTCGACCGTGCTGACGAAGGGAGCGTGCAGGAGACTCCCGGACTGAAGTGGCGTTGGCCGTGGCCGATCAACAAGGTCGCCCTGTATTCGAAGCGGCTTCAGGTTCTCGAAGACAAGATCGAGGAATTGCAGACGGCGGACGGCAAGAGCGTGATCGTGCGGACGTACCTAACATGGCGTATCGCGGACCCGTTCGCCTTCTACGTCACGCTCAAGGATCCGGCTGAGGCCGATCGTCAGCTGTCGTCGCGGCTGCGCGAGATCCGGGGCCTGATCAGCGAGTACAAGTTCGATCAACTCGTAAACGTGGACCGGGAAAGACTGATGCTCGCCGATATCGAGCGACGGGCGACGGAAGCTCTCGGGGCGGCGCTGCAACAGGCCGGCTACGGCATCGAGGTGGAGAGCATCGGCATCCATAAGATCATCCTTCCTGAGTCCACGACCCAGAAGGTGTTCGAGACGATGATCGCCGCCCGTGAGCGGCTTGCGGAGAATGCGCTCCAGGAGGGGCAGGCCCAGGCGTCAGCCATCCGCAGCGAGGCGACAAGTGCACGGGAACGGATCCTCGCCTTCGCCGAGCGAAAGGCCCAGTCGATCCGTTCGCAGGGAGATCGAGAGGCTGCGGTTCAATACGAGGTATTCGCGCGGAATGAGGAGTTCGCGATCTTTCTGCGCAAGATCGAAGCACTGCAGAAGATGCTCGACCACAACACGACATTTGTCCTGTCGGCGGACAGTCTCGGCATCCTCGACTGGTTCAACAAGGATCCCAAGGCTGGAACCGCCTCGACGAAGCCGACTGGAAACTGAGCGAATGAGACCCATATGAACGCAGAGCCTGTTCTGTCTTCGGAGTCGCCACCCGCGCTCGACCCCGCCCAGCAGTCACTGGCTGAGGCTCTGCGGGTGAGCTTTGCAATTCTGAAGATGTCGATGGTGGTGCTTCTGGTCGCGTATGCGTGTAGCGGCATTTTTTCAGTGGGGTCGAATGAGGTCGCGCTCCGCCTGCGATTCGGAGACTACCTTGGCGATCCGGGAAGCAGGGTCCTGGAGCGTGGCACCTACCTGGCGGCACCGTTTCCGATCGAGCAGGTGGTCAAGGTCGACACCCGTCCCATGACGCTGTCGCTGGACAGAGAGTTTTGGTTCGAGATGACCGAGCAGGAGAGCGGCCTGACACGAGCGCAGCTTCAGGGCCAAAAGGCCATGCCACTCCATCCCCTTCGGGATGGTTCGTTGATCACCGGTGACTTCAGCATCGTGCATGCCAAGTGGACGATCACCTGGAGGGTGGCGGAGCCGGTCGGCTATGTCACCAACGTTGGTGCACGGGATGTGGCCGAGAAGCTGCTGCGCTTGGTCGCTCAGCAGGGAATCGTACAGTCGGTCGCTCAGTTGGCTGCAGATGACATACTCCGGGGCATCGTGAATCGGGAGCAGGCGATAGGACTGATGCAGCAGAAGCTCGATGACATGCGGACAGGACTCGTGATCGACCAGTTGACGCTCGACAAGGTTTCTGCACCGCTCCGGGTGGCAGGAAGCTTCGATGCCGTCACGAGCGCCGAAAGCGACCGTGCCGGCAGGATAGTCGCGGCACAGCAGGAACGGGCGAAGGTGCTCGGTGAAACGGCGGGTGAGGCGAGCGGGCCCATTCTCACACTCGTCACGATGTACGAGGAGGCAGTGGAACGCGGACAACCTGACGCGGTTCGTGAGGCCGAGAATGCACTCGACGCAGCACTCGCGGATCTCAAGGTCGGTCAAGTGGCTATTGGGGGCGAGGTCGCAAGGATCCTGAATGCGGCCAAGAGCTATCGAACCCAGATCATTGAACAGACCGCTGCTGAAGCGCAGTCGTTCGGCGAGTTGCTTCCCCAGTACGAGCGCAATCCGAGACTGGTGCTCGCGAAGCTCTGGGAAGATGCCCGTGAGAGCATCATGACGGGCGACGTGGAGACGTTCTACACTGTCCCGGGCCAGTTGGAGCTGCAGCTCAATCGTGATCCCGAGTTGCAAAGGGCTCGGCAGAAGGAGCAACTAAAGTCGAAGAGGCGGGCTCAGCAGGAGGCGGAGCGCAATCGCTGATTGTGCTCGGCTTGGCTGATCGTGGCGTGCATGGAAGGAGGCGAACATGTCGGAAGAAACGGCTGACCAGGCTGTTGACATCGCCTGCGCAGGTGTGACGAAGGTTTTCCGGGACTTTTGGATGCGTCCGCGCGTGCGCGCCGTTGAGGACGTCGATCTCGAGGTGCGACGCGGAGAGGTGTTCGGTCTTTTGGGTCCGAATGGTTCTGGCAAGAGCACGACGATCAAGATGCTGCTAGGGCTTCTGCAGCCGACGTCCGGTCGTATCGCCGTGCTCGGCAGAAGACCGAAGGACGTGCGCATCAAGCATGCGATCGGATACCTCCCGGAGGAGTCGTACCTCTACCGGTTCCTCAGTGGCAGGGAGACACTCGACTACTACGGACGGCTATTTCGACTCGAGCATCGGGCCCGCCGTGAGCGGATTGACATGCTCCTCGACATGGTCGGGCTCGAGGCGGTCCAGGACCGACCGGTCGGAGAGTATTCGAAAGGAATGCAGCGGAGAATCGGCCTCGCGCAGAGCCTCATCAATGACCCGCAATTGCTGATCCTGGATGAGCCAACAAGTGGAATGGATCCGGTCGGTGCCAAGCAGATCAAGGATCTTATCGCGACGCTCTCGGCCCGCGGCAAGACCGTACTGCTCTGCTCGCATCTGCTGTCGGATGTCGAGGACCTCTGCGATCGGGTCGCGATCATGTATGGGGGGCGCGTGAGAGCCGAGGGCACCTGCGATGCCCTGCTTGAGGAGGAGCATGCCACGCTGCTTGAGACATCCAAACTGCCGGAAGGTGTCGTGAACGAGGTTCGACAGGTGCTGGAGAGACATGACCTCGGCTTGCATCGGGTACGGCGGCCCCGCCGAAGGCTCGAAAGCCTGTTCATGGAAATCGTCGAGCAGGCGAGGGCGGAAGGCGTGGCGACATCCGGTGCGCGGAGTGGTGGTGCTGTGGCGGAGTTTCTCGCCCGTTCCAGTGTGGTGACGGATCTGGCGGTGGACCGGGGCGATGTCAAGATGGATGGGGCACGGGTCGACACGGAGCTTCTCGAGAGCCTCGTGAATCGAAAATGAACCACGGATGTGATCGCTGTGATCGGATCGCCCCAGGATAAGCCCGTTCCGTTACCCTCAAGGGCAGTCACCGGTGACGGCCTGGTCGGGTCGTTCGTGGAGGCGGAATCCTCGGGCGGCCGCCTGTGGGGATGGGGCACGGGGCTGGCATGGGCCGTATCGCTGCTCGCCATGATGGTCACGGCGATCATCTTGTGGCTTGCCGGCAGACCGATTGCGGGGATAGCGGTCGCCGGCTTCGCCGGCCTCGTCGTGGGGTTGTGGTTCGGAGTGGCCGTCCTGAGGCGGACTCTGTCGGGAAGCTCGCCGATCATCGGCGTGGCTCGCGCGATTGTCGAGGAGGCGATCAGTACGCGGCTTTCGATGGTGCCTTTGCTGTTGGTGCTTGTGTCCCTCCCGATCCTCCCGCTTTTGCTCGATTCAACGGAGCGGCTGGCCTATCGCATCCAGTTCTTTCTTACGTGGTCGCTGTCGATCGCGAGTGTGCTGCTGTCGGTCATCACGATCGCCGTAGCGGCGAGCAGTGTGAGCGGAGACATAGAAACGAGCCGGATCCACATGGCCTTGGCGAAGCCCGTGCGTCGCTGGGAGTATCTGTTCGGCAAGTGGCTTGGAGTCGTCTTGCTCGATGTCCTACTGGTGACACTTGTCGGTGTTGGCGTCTACTGCTTCGCCCTGTCGCTTGCGAGAACGCAAGCAGTCGATGTTGAGGACCGGATCGCTGTCGACGAGCAAGTCCTGACAGCACGGGCATCATCGCGGCCGGAGCATCCTGGTGGCGATGAGTTCGATCGATCGGTCGAGGCGACGATCGCGGAGATCCGCAGAGACGATCCCGCGGCATTCGACAGGAATCCCAAGCGGGCCCGAAAGAGGATCCTGTCTCAACGGGTGCACGAGTGGCACACGGTCACTGCGGATGTTGTGTCGAGCTTCATGTTCAAGGGGCTTGGTCCGGAAAACGTGCGATCGTCGATCATCCAACTGCGCATGGAGCCCTTCGCTGATAACTCATCGATCGCCAGGGCTGACGTGCGTTTCGCGATATGGCTCAACGAGCGGCCCTATCCGGTACACGATGGAGTGCACAAAGACTATACATTTGGAACGGGTACCATTCATACGATCGACATACCCGCCGAGGCGATCGCCGATGACGGCACGCTGCGACTGACGATCGCCAATCGCAATCTGGTGATGTCGGGCGAAGATCGGCCGACGAGCATTTCGTTCGAGCCAGGCGAGGGATTAGAGCTTTTGTATCGAGTGGACAGCTTCGGATCGAATGTGATTCGTGCGCTGTTGGTACTGTGGGCGAAGCTGGCCATGTTGGCGGCTGCAGCGATTGCCGCTGCCGCATGGCTCGGTTTCCCAACCGCTTTGCTCACTGGGCTGATGG
>JBJTBB010000138.1:0-7050 GCA_046091125.1 Planctomycetaceae bacterium | reverse complement strand
GGGAGGGAGGCATGTGCAGGGTGAGGATGTCTGATTGGGCGAGGAGTTGATCGAGTTCGACCAGTTCCGCAGGCGGTCCGGCGGGGGCGAACGGATCGTGTGCGATGACCCGGCACCCGAGTGCGGCGAACTTCTCCGCGGGTCGGCGGCCGATGCGGCCGTAGCCCCAGCCTCCGACGGTGAGCGCTGACATCCGGCGCTACGTCGCGGCAGAGGGATCCCACTGGCCTGCGCGGATCATGCGATCCAGCGTCACGATCCCGCGAAACCAGGCGAGCGCCAGGCCCACGGCGTGATCGGACACCTCCTCCATGCAGTAGTCCGGAACGTACGTGACCTCCAGGCCGAGTCGACGTGCTTCCTTTACATCGATGTTGTCGGGTCCCACCCCGAAGCGCGCGACCATGCGCAGATTGCTCCCCGCCTGAAGGAGTTCAGCGGGCACGAGCGCCCAGCACGTCATGATGGCTGCGCAATCGCCGACGAGTTCGTGGGCTGGGCGGCCGTCATCGACGACCGAGACCAGCTCGAAACCCGCCTCGTCGAGGATCTGCGCTTCTAGAGAGAGGTCCGGCCACGCGTAGTCCATGACCAGGACGCGCTCGCGGCTCATCGTGTGGCGGCAATCGCCGAGCGCAGATCCGCCCCCAACTTGGTGGCACCCGAGCCCAGGACACCGGTGTCACTCAAGGTGAGCAGGATCGTCTCCTTGTTGGCGATTGCGCGCTTGGCGCTCTCCTCGTCATAGACCCCCGAACCGTGCGGCTTGCCCGTGGCGAGTGCACCGGCTCGAATCTGCTCAACAGACTTGATGTAGCTCGGGTCATCCCACTGCTTGAAAACGCCGAGGTCCATGGACAGGTCCATCGGGCCCACGGTCACTCCGTCGATTCCGTCGACGGCGAGGATCTCCTCCGCGTTTTCGGCGCCCTTCTTGGACTCGATGATCACGAGCACGATCAACGATTCCTCGTAGGCGGCCATGTAGTCGTCGTCAGACAAGTGATAGGCACTAGCCCGAAGCGGATTCCAGCCACGCTTTCCGCGGGGTGGGTAGCGGCACGCGTCCACGAGCCGCTTCGCATCCTCGGCAGTCTCGATGAACGGGCACAACAGTCCGCTGGCACCGATATCGAGGAAGCGACGGATCTCGTCGTGATCGAAGATCAGCGGTCGGACAAAGGGAACGACATCCCAGCCGAGCGCCGCCTGCATCATCGCCTGCACCGTGACCAAGCTCTGGGCGGAGTGCTCAGTGTCAACCGAGGCCCAATCGAAGCCCGCGCGTCCGAAAATCTCCATGGACGCCGGGTCCTGGAGGGCGAGTTGGGTGCCCAGCACCGGCTCGCCGGCGTACATCCGGTCCTTGAGTCGCTTCGCCTTGTCGAGTGCTCGCAACATGACTTCCTCCAAATGCCCCACCCGTCGCGGACTTCGTGACTAGGCTTTTGTCAACAATCGACAATGCTAGGGCTTTCTTGGGATAGGGGTGGGCGGTTCATGGCAAATCGGCTCAACGTCATCTACCTGCCGGGTAGGGGAGCGGACCCCACGTGGGAGAGGGAGGTCGTGGCGGCGATCGGGCCGAAGCACAATCTCACTATCTACGACGAGTCCAAGCCGCTGGCACCGCAATTCGCCGACGTCGATGCGGTGGTCGACCTCGGCGGATCCTGGGGGACGCGCGAGATGCTCGACGCGGCGCCCAAGGTGCAGTTCTGGCAGATCATGGGCACGGGCATGGAGCACTTCGACTTCGACTACTGGTCGACCCGCCCCGTGATGATCTCGAACTGCCCCGGACCGATGAGTGCCATTCCCCTCGCGGAACACGCGATCCTGCTCATGATGCTGGTGCGGCGCAACTACCCGCAGCAGGTCGTGAACGTGGCGAATGGGCTGATGTATCAGCCGATGGGTTTCGAGCTCGCGGGCCAGACGCTCCTGTGTATCGGGTTCGGGGCGAGCGCACGGGAGTTGTCCAAGCGAGCCAAGGGATTCGGTATGCGTGTCATCGCCACCGACATCGTCGAGGTGGATGACTCGACCCGTGAGGAGTGGGGGGCGGACGCGGTGTACCCGGCCGATCGACTCGACGACCTCATTCCGCAGGCGGATGTCGTATCCCTGCATCTGCACGTCACCCCCGAGACCCGGCACACCCTCGACGCCCGCCGCATCGCACTGATGAAGCCGACAGCCATCGTGGTGAATGTTGCCCGGGGTGCCCTGGTGGACGAGGACGCGATGATCGCCGCTGTGCGTGAGGGCAGGATCGCCGGCGCCGGCACGGATGTGGCCACCCAGGAGCCGCCGAGTCCCGGATCCCCCCTACTCACGACACCCGGGATTGTCGTGACCCCCCATACGGCGGGCGTCACGGACGGAACTGCCCGGAGGCGTGCCGAAGGGTCCGCCATCAACATCGACCGGATAGCGGAGGGTCTCGAACCCCTCTACCGGGTCGATCGGTTGCCGAAGGTGTGACCCCAAGCAATATCCCGAATGCCCTTGACAGTCTGTTTTGTCAACAGTTGACTGGCCCCGCGTGGCACACGCCACCAGGATGAACGAAAGGCGAACCGCATGAGAACACGCTTGCTCAAGGTCGCCGTCGCGGGCTTTTCCCTAGCCCTGATTGGCGTCGTGCTCCCGCAGGCGGCAGCCAACGCCGCGACGGGGACTAATTGTTCCATCAAGAATCAATTGGCGAACTCCAACTGCCAGGCAGTCGTCATGGCGACCGTCTCCAAGGTCAACAACCTCGACCCCATGAAGGCCCGCGCCGTGACCGACTACCAGGTGGCCTACCCCATTCAGGGTCTGCTCTGGCGCTTCGATGAGAACCTCATCCCGCGCATGGATCTTGTGGCGAAGCAGGATGTCGCGAAGGACGGCCTTTCGGTGTTCCAGGTACTCAAGCCTGGCTTGGTGTATTCGGACGGCACGCCTCTTGTGGCCCAGGACGTCGTGACCGCGGTGAACAATCAGTTGGTTGCGAGGCAGGCGGCCGCGTTCTTCGCCAAGATCGAAAGCGTCACGGCGACTAGCCCGACGACACTGACCTGGAAGCTCAAGACTCCCTATCCGGACTTCAACTGGTTGATGGCGAATCAGGCGATGTTCATCAATCCCACCGAGAAGCTCAAGGATCCGAACTACTGGAAGGCTCCCGTCAGCGCTGGTCCCATGAAGATCCAGTCGTGGACCCCCGGTGCTGACCAGATGGTCCAGGTGGCGAACCCGAACTACTGGGCGAAGCCGAAGGTCCAGCAGATCACGTTCGTGGCCATCCCGGACGCGGCCACCCGCAAGCTTGCGCTGCAGTCGGGCCAGGTCGATTACGTTTTTGACCTCGCCTACCAGGGTGTGCAGGACCTCGACAAGAACATCATTCGGTGGTGGGCCCATGCACTTCCGGGCACGTACCAGATCACGACGAACACCGCTAAGGCCGGATCGCCGATGCTCAACGCCAAGAACCGCCAGGCGATCTCTGCGGCAATTGATCGTCAGGCAATCGCCAAGGTCGCGTTCTTCGGGACCGTGCTCCCCTCGTGTGCCCAGACGTTCATCAAGGGCAATCCGTACCACCAGTGCGTGCTGCCGAACGAAGGCAAGCGGGACGTGGCTCTTGCGAAGAAGTTGTTGGCCGAGGCAGGCAATCCGAATGGCTTCTCAATCGACATGACCGTGTGGGCTCGACCTGCATGGCCTGAGGCTGCACAGCTGATCAAGCAGCAGCTCGCCGAAGTCGGAATCACGGTGAATATCACCGTGAAGCAGGACACGGTGGCCATCGCGGATCTCAACTCGGGCAATTACGAGACGCAGTTCGGAGGGAACAACGCTCCGACGCCGTACCTCCAGTTGGCGAACTGGTTCGGTATCGGTGGTGCATGGCAGAACTGGTCGAAAGAGAACAACCCGCCGCTCATCGCGGCAATCGACCGCCTGGGTTCAGCCATGAGTCCGGCGGCTGCGAAAACTGCGCTGCAGGCTGCTAACGTGGAGGCCTACAACAGTTCGGTGCACATCCCAGTCGCTGACCGCGCCGTGATCTCCGGCAGCAGGCTCCCGCAAGGACTGCTCTCGGCTACGGTCCCCGGTGAGTGGCTGTACGTGGCCACGACTCCTCTGCTGAGCACTCAGAGAGGCCCCGCCGGCTTCAACACTGGAGCGAAGAGCTAGACACGGGGACTCCCCTCGGTGGGCGTATCTATCTGCGGATCGATCCGCCCACCTCGCCCGAGAGGGCATAGGCAATCACTTTTCTCGCAAGCCCCACTTGAGGAGTAAGCAGGGTCGTGACGGTGTCAACGCAGACTTCTGAGGCGAGTACCACCGAACCGTCGCACGGCGATGGTCCTCGGCCCCAGTCGGTAGGGGAGAAAATCCTCCGGCGTTGCGTCCGGGCACTCATCGTTGCCTTCTGGGTGATGGTCGTTGCCTTCATGCTTATCCGACTCTCACCGGGTGACCCTGTGACGGCGGCACTCGGCGGTGATGCCGCTCCGGAGACTGTTGCGGCACTCCGAAAGACTCTCGGACTCGATGTGGATCCGCTTACTCAGTTTTGGAACTACTTCACAGGCTTACTCCGGGGAGATTTGGGGGCCTCTCTTCTCTCTGGTGTGCCTGTAACGGAGATGTTGCGCACGAATCTGCCGGTAACGCTCTGGCTCATCTTCACGACGGTATCGATGACCTTGATTTTTTCGATCCCACTGGCGCTGTTCATTGCTGTGGCACGTATCCCGGGCCTTCCGTACGTCTTCCGCACACTGACCGCTATCGGCCTAGCCCTCCCCACCTTCCTGGTCGCGCTCCTCTTCCTCTACCAATTCGGACTCGTCTGGGCGATCGCTCCGATCTTCGGGTACGACCCCACCTTCCCTGCAAACCTGCAGTACCTCTGGCTCCCATCCTTGGTGAACTGCGTCGTGCTGGTCCCGGTCCTCTCCCGTGTCCTCTACAGCTCGATCCTGGACACTCTGGATGAGGAGTTCGTCGAGACCGGGGTCATTCGAGGAGTGAAGTCCCTCCGGTTCTTCTGGTTCTACGTGCTGAGGCCCTCACTTGCTCCCACGGTGGTTCTTTTGAGCTACATGATGGGTGTGATGGTGGGCTCAACCGTGATCCTGGAGATGATCTTCGCCCTCCCCGGGATCGGCCGGGAACTCGTGACCGCCGTCACCATGCGAGACTACCCGGTGGTGCAGGGCATCATCCTGGTCTTCGGCATCCTCGTGGTGTTCCTCAGCCTGCTCGGGGACATCATCGCGAGCCTTCTCGATCCGCGGGTGAAGCTGACATGACCATTGTCAACGCGGGTGCCGCGGACTGGTTCGACGTCGAAGGAGCTGTCCCGACACCCAAGGAGGCTCGACGACTCAAGGACGGCACCATCGGCCTCGTCGTGGGCCTGGCCATGTTGGCCATCCTGCTTCTCATGGGGATCCTGGTTCCGCTTCTTTCCCCGTACACCACGGACACGTCCGTCGATATGCCCTTCGTGCCTCCGTCGTCCCAGTTCCTGTTCGGAACCGATGGTCTCGGCCGCGACGTCTTCGTCCGGGTGTTTGCGGCCGTCTACCTCGATCTCGGTGTCGCGCTGTTGGGTGTGCTCATTCCCTTCGTAATCGGAACCATTGTGGGCATCGGTCTTGCAGTCTCGCGAAGCAAGACTCTGAATGCGGTCGTCGGATCGATCATCGATGGCATCAACGCATTCCCCCTACTAGTGCTGGCCATCGCGCTCATTGCCCTGCTCGGACCCGGGCTCCAGAGTGTGATCATCGCTCTGTCGTTGACCAACTGGGCACGTTACGCACGCCTGGCTCGAACACGGGCGATGGTGGTCAAGCAACAGGGATACATCGAGGCGGCGCAGACCCTCGGCTACTCGAAACCGCGGATCCTCTTCAAGCACCTTGTGCCCAACGTCTCGTCGGAGACGACCGCCTATGCGCTGAGCGACCTGATCCTGGTCATCCTCCTGATCGCCAGCCTGTCCTTCCTCGGTTTGGGCGCACAACCGCCGACGGCGGAATGGGGAGCCATGATCAGCGACGGCCGCCCGACTCTCCAGGTCGCCTGGTGGCCGGTGATCTTCCCCGGGCTCGCGCTCTGTTGGGCGGGTGTCTCCCTGTCATTCATCGCCGAGGGTCTCACGCGACGTGAGCGGGATGTGAAGTCATGAGCGCAGAGTCCGTCACCCCCACCGTGCCCGTGTCGTCTGAGGGGACGCTCGTTGAGATTCGAGATCTCGTCATCGGGATCCAACGCACCCGCACTGATCGTCTCTTGATCGTCGACAGCGCGAATTTTGATATTCGAAAGGCCGAGATTCTTGGTCTCGTCGGTGAGTCCGGCTCGGGCAAGACGATGGTCTGCCGCAGCCTGATCGGAACGCTAAAGCGCAGAAGCGCCTCGATTTTCGCGGGCTCCATTCTCTTCGACGGGATGGATCTCGCAAAAATCGATGAACGCCAGTGGCGTGTGGTCCGCGGGAACCGCATCGGCTACGTGCCGCAGAGTGCACTCACGGGTCCCAACCCCGTGATGACCGTTGGGAAGCAGCTGGGTGAGGCGGTTCGGTGCAATCGGAATCGGAAAGAGAAGGATGTTCGAAAGCGCGTGATGGAGCTGCTCGACCTCGTGCACATTCGGCGTCCTGAGGTCGTCTACGATCAGCACCCATTCCAGCTATCGGGTGGGATGCGTCAGCGTGTGATGATCGCTGCAGCCCTTGCCCAGGATCCCGAGATCGTGGTTGCCGACGAACCAACCACGGGGCTTGACGTGACCGTGCAAGCCGAGATCATGAAGTTGCTGCAAGAGATCCGTAACGAGTTCAAGATGTCCGTGGTGCTTGTATCCCATGATCTGGCCTTGATTGATGAAGTGTGCGACCGACTCGTGGTTATGCACGCCGGAACGTGCGTGGAGGTCGGGAGGGTCGCCGACGTTTCCCGGACACCGCTGCATCCCTACACGATTGCCCTCAACAGGTCCCGTATCGACATCGCAACCCCGGGTGCGCCGTTG
>JBJTBB010000137.1:0-3205 GCA_046091125.1 Planctomycetaceae bacterium | reverse complement strand
CTCGTCCACAGCCTCGGTCGGAGACGCTGAAGCGCACGAATCGGTCGGGTCAGCGGTGGCCGAGGAGGCCTCCGATATCGATAAGTCAAACGGGGATGACACCTTTGAGCCGACCGTCCGTGTCCGCCGTCGGCTCGAGGCCCTGCAGGATGCCGACAGCGAGGAGCCAGAAGGCCTCGAGCATGGGGGCGATGACCAGGAAGATCTCGACAAGTCGGAGGCCGAGGACGAACAGCCGGAAGCGTCTCCCGTGCCGATCCGCTCGCGCGCCACGCGCCGCAAGCCAGCCGCCTCGCTGGTCGGTCCCGAGCTCGATCCAGGGATCGATTACCAGCTCCCGAGCATCGATCTCCTGCTTCCAGCGGATCAGTTGCAACTTGATGCCCAGGAGCAGGAGGTGCGTGAGAAGGCCCGGCTCCTGGAGAAGACCTTCGCCGAATTCGGATTCCGGATTCGAGTCGTCGAGATCGAGACCGGTCCGGTCATCTCCCAGTACGAAATTGAGCTCGAGGCCGGTCTCAGACTCTCCAAGATCACGAATCTTGCCGACGACCTCGCGATCGCGCTGAGGGTCCCGAGCGTTCGGATCGTGGCCCCGATCCCCGGTAAGAACTCTGTTGGCATCGAGGTGCCCAATACCGAGCGGCAGATGGTCCGCCTCCGCGAGGTCGTCGAGGAGACCCAGGCCAAGAGTCGATCGATGAAGATCCCGCTCTACCTGGGCAAGGACGTGGCCGGTAACCCCATGGTGATTGACATGGCGGCGATGCCACACCTGCTGATTGCCGGTCGCACGGGCACGGGCAAATCGGTCTGCCTCAATTCGATCATCGTCTCGATGCTGATGACGCGTCGTCCGGACGAGGTGCGGATGCTGATGATCGATCCGAAGATGGTTGAACTTACGCCCTACAAGTCGCTCCCCCACCTCATGCATCCGGTCGTGACCGACATGAAAAAGGCCGAAGCCATTCTGGCCTGGGCGGTGGAGAAGATGGAGCAGCGTTATACGCTCCTGGCGAAAGTCGGAGTGCGTCACCTGTCCCAGTACAACGCCCTCGGGCGGCAGGAACTCCTGAGAAGGATTCGACCGGCGAGCGAAGAAGAGGCCGCGGCGATTCCCACGACGATGCCCTTCATCGTGATGATCGCCGATGAGATCGCCGACATGATGAAGACCGCCGGGAAGGAGATCGAGTCGCACATCATCCGTCTGGCACAGAAAAGTCGGGCCGTTGGCATCCATCTGGTTCTCGCGACGCAGAAGCCGACCGTGGACGTGATCACGGGACTGATCAAGAGCAACCTGCCCGCCCGCATCGCCTTCCAGGTCGCGAGTCGCACCGATAGTAGGGTCGTGCTCGACGAGTGCGGGGCCGAACGATTGCACGGCAACGGCGACACGCTCTTCCTCTCGCCTGGGACGAGCCAGATCCTTCGTGGACAGGGCACGTTCGTGAGCGACGACGAGATCAACGCCGTGATGGCCACCATTGGGACGACCGACCCGCAGTACGCGGCTGAGCTGGTCAATCTGCAGCCGGCTGGAGCAGCCGAGGCGGCGACCGGCGGAGGGGCCGGACGGATGCGTGACGATCTCTACGATCAGGCCGTCGAGGTCGTGATCCGCGAGGGCCGGGGCAGCGTGTCGCTCCTGCAGCGAGCCCTCGGCGTCGTCTACGGAATGGGCGCACGGCTCATCGAGTACATGGCGGAGGACGGGGTCGTTGGACAGTATGCGGGCAGCCAGGCCCGCGAGGTGCTGATGACGCTCGAACAGTGGGCGGAGCGAAATGGCACCCAGCCCCCGCCGTCGGATCCTCCGCCTCGACGACTGAAACTCCAGCCTCCCGCCGACGAATCATCGGCTGACGAGGAGATCGATGAGGAGTTCGACGAGATCGAGGACTCCGCCGAGGATGACTTCGACGAGGAGTCATTCGAGGATGAAGACGAGCATGATGACCAGGACGAAGAAGGAGACGATCAGGACGTCGATCAGGACGACTTTGAGGACCAGGACGACGCCTTCGGAGAGGACAGCGAGCCGACGGCAGGCGACGGCAAGTCCTTCCGCTGAACCAAAGCCTTGGCAGCCACGATCGATCGTCTCCGCCCAGGAAGTGGAGGGTGCCATGCGCCCGTCCCGGCCTTTTGTCGGGAACACGGTCCGTCGGCATTCGACATGCGACGAGCCGGGCGCCTTGGGGGATGCATGGCATCAAAATGAGACGACGCCCCCTTTCTGGTCGCCTGACGGATCGAAAACGCCGGCGGAGTCACTACACTCAGTTTGACCCGGATGCGCGCGACCATCGACCTTCGGAGAGGTTTGCGTGGACCGCATGAGCCGTTGCAGGCCCGTATCCGATCGAGTCCAAGGCTTGCTCGCGAGACCCTCATGCGGACGATCGAAATCTACGACACCACGCTCCGCGACGGCAGTCAGGGCGAGGGAGTGAATTTTTCCCTCGAGGACAAACTCGCCATCACCCGGAGGCTCGACGAGGCGGGGGTGGACTTCATCGAGGGCGGCTATCCGCTCTCGAATCCGAAGGATGCCGCCTACTTCGAGCGGGTCCGCGCCTTGCCGCTTCGACGGTCGCGGATCTGTGCCTTCGGCATGACCCGGCGTCGTGGTGTTGCGGCGGCGGATGACGTCGGCATGCAGGCCCTGCTCGCGGCAGGCACGAAGGTCGTAACCATCGTTGGCAAGACGTCGGCGTTCCACGTATTGGAAGTGCTCGGAGTGTCCCGCGAGGAGAATCTCGCGATGATCGGAGAGACGGTCCGGTATCTCGCGTCGGCCGGACGCACGGTGTTCTACGACGCCGAGCACTTCTTCGACGGCTGGAAGCTCGACCGGGAATACTCCCTTGCCACTCTTCTGGCCGCGGCATCGGCCGGTGCCGCGAGGCTCGTGCTCTGCGATACCAACGGCGGCACTCTACCGGCCGAGGTCGAGCGCATCGTCCGGGACACGGTCGCGGCGATCACGCTGGCCGGTCAGGACGTGCCGCTTGCCATTCACTGTCACAACGACTGCGACGTGGCCGTCGCCAACTCCTTGGCCGCCGTGGCCGCTGGGGTGGTTCTGGTGAAGTTCAAGATCAACGGGATTGGTGAACGCTGAGGCATCGCCGACGTGGTGTCGGTGGTCGCCAACCTGGCGCTCAAGTTGCCGGGGCATCGCGTGCTCGGCGGA
>JBJTBB010000136.1:0-5334 GCA_046091125.1 Planctomycetaceae bacterium | reverse complement strand
GCCATGGATTCGATCTCCCATCGTATGGAACGGAGGATCGGCGAGCACGATTCCATCCACGAGATGCGGAATCTCCGCGGCCACTCCTGCGGCCACCATCGCACCCAGGGAGTGGCCAAGCAGTACGACCGGCGAGCGGATCTCGTCACGTACGACCCGAATCGCGTCGGCGAGGTAATCGACGACCAGGTAACTCTCCGCCCGTTGTGATCTCCCGTGGCCCCGATGATCGACGCCGATCACATGCCACGATGCAGCGAGATGTGCTGCGATCGTTGAGAAGTCGCCATGGGCGCGGGTCACGCCGTGCAGGAGCACGAGGGGCCTCTGGCTTGGCTTTTGGGGCCCCTCGCTGGTATTGCCATCCGACGCCTCGGCGAGCCACAGTGCCGGCGCGCCCATCGTCGGTCGAGATCGCCCGCTCATGACTTGTGGCCCCCGGGGATCGACGGCTCCATCACGCGGCCCGCCTTGACGATGCCGCCCTGTATGACGGCGATCAGATTCCGCCGGTTCTCGAGGATCTAGATGTCCGAAAGGACATCGCCATCGACCACGAGGAGGTCGGCGAGTTTGCCGACTTCGAGCGAGCCCAGTTCGTGGTCGCGGCCCATCATCATGGCCCCACCGAGAGTCGCACAGCGAATCGTTTCGAGCGGGCTGAATCCGACGTAGTCGACAAAGAAGGTCAGTTCCTGCGCGTAGGTTCCGTGCGGCGTCCATCCAAACCCATAATCGCCGCCAAGGCCCAGGGTGCCGCCCGCCGCGAGCACCCTGCGGCAGCTTTCGGCCCCCGCCTCCAGCGTCTCCTGATGGCCGTCGATGACCCGCTGCGACAGACCAAACTCCTTCCCCCGCTCGACGCTGAACTTCTCGAACCCGAGGCCCGGGCAGAGCGGCACCTTCCTCTTAAGCAGGATCTCCAGGCACTCGTCGTCCATGAAGGTGCCGTGCTCGATCGCGTCGTAGCCGGCCAGGAGCGCGTTGCGGATCCCGTCGGTGGCACGGCAATGACCAGTGACCTTCAGGCCATGGTTGTGGGCCGTCGTGACGACCGCGTGCATCTCCTCGAATGTCATGCAGAGCGTGTGATGATCGTTGATGTCGGGAGAGGCCGCGTCGCCGGTGGGATACGTCTTCACCCACTCGATGCCGTCCTTGACGAGTTTTCGAACCGCAGTCCGGGCCTCGTCGGCACCGTTGACGATGAAGACGATGCCCTCCATCCCGATCCTGCGGTAGTCGGGGTTCCAATCCATGAGGCCGCCCGCGCCGCAGATCTCGCGACCGCTCGCACTCAGCCGCGGGCCGGGAATCATGTCCTCCTCGATCGCCTTCTTCATCCAGACGTCGATGTTGTGCAGGCAGCCGCCGCTACGAGCCGCCGTGTATCCGCAGTCAAGCGCGGTCTTCGCGTTCACGGCGGACTGGAGCGTGACGTATTCAACCGGATACTTGATGTCGAGATCCTGCAACTCCGTGACGTTGAAGTAGGTGAGGTGGATGTGGGCCTCGATCAGTCCCGGCATGATCGTTCCACCGCGGGCATCGATTCGTTCAGCAGAGGCATGCGCCGGTGGAGCCCCATCCTCGGGCCCCGCGTATCGGATGCGACCGTCCTCGATGATCACCATGGCCCTATCGACCGATGGTCGCCCTGTTCCATCCACAAGCCGTCCGTTCCGGATCAACGTGGTACCCGTCGAAAGTTTCATGGTGTCAGCCGGGGCTTTCGGGTGAGTCGCATGTGACTGCGGACCGCATGCTATGGAGTCCGTCCGAGCGATGGGTCGGGAAGTAGGAAAACGGTGCACTGCACCTCGGCGGTACGCTGCGTCCAGGCGGATGGGGTGGGATTCGAACCCACGAGCGACTTTCGCCGCTGCCGGTTTTCAAGACCGGTGCATTCAACCGCTCTGCCACCCATCCTGGGAGCGGTCCTCCGGCCAATCGGCAAGACCGCCGCGAAAGTCTACCTCGGGCAGGCCGCCGGACTGAGCCTTCGAAGTCCAGGGTTGGCTCCGACAGGGGCCGAATCCGCCGTCGGGATCTGGCAGCCTTTGACGGCGGGTCGGCCGTTCCGTAACGTCAGAAGCCTGTTGAGGGCGCCTGGCAGACCGAGGACGCCGCCGCCTTCCGGGAATTCGTCCAGCACGAGAGGAGAACCATGGGTGGCATCAGCAATCGGATGAAGGAAATCAAGCGGCGAAGGAAGCGCCGCCAGACCGTGGCCAAGTTCAGCACGAAGGTCAAGAAGGCCACCCAATCCGAGCGGCTCGTCATGGCGGAGAAGCTCCGCAAGATGACCCCCGTGTGCAACTCGTCGATGAACAGTATCACACCGCAGGCTGCCGCCTCGACCTCTCGGTGGATGGCCTTCAGCCGATCCTCGAACTCCCCGCGGTACTTCGTGCCGGCGATCAGGGCCCCAAGGTCGAGTGCGATCACCCTTTTGTTGCGGAGCGTCTCCGGCACATCCGACTGGACGATCCGGAGGGCGAGCCCCTCGGCGATGGCCGTCTTGCCTACGCCCGGCTCGCCGATCAGGACGGGGTTATTCTTCGTGCGGCGGGAGAGCACTTGGATCACGCGGCGGATCTCGGCGTCGCGGCCGATCACCGGGTCGAGCTTGCCCTGGCTCGCCCGCTTGACGAGGTCGATCCCGTACTTCTCGAGCGCCTGGAACTTCTCCTCTGGATTCTGGTCGGTAACGCGGGAGCTGCCCCGAACCGCCTGAAGCCCGGCCAGCAGATCCTTCTCGCTGACCGCCGACAGACCGAGTAATCGCTTGCCCTTGCAATCGGTCTTCGCGAGACCCAGGAGCAGATGGTCGGTCGAGACGAACTCATCCTTCATCGCGTCGGCCTCAGCCGCGGCGGCCTCGAAGACCTTCATCAGGTCGCCATCGGGCTGCGGCTGGGCGCCGCCTGAAACCTTCGGGAGATGGGCCAATTCGGCCTCGACGATCCGGTCGAGATGTCCCCGGTCACAGCCGACCTTCTCGAACAGCGGACGGATGATTCCCTCCCGTTCGGCCAGGAGCGCCGAGAGCAGATGCGCGCTGGTCGCCTGTGGGTTTCCCCGGCTGGCCGCCAATTCGACCGCCCGCTGGACCGCCTCCTGGGCCTTGATCGTGAGCTTGTCGAATCGGAACGGCATCGGTCCTCCCGGTTCAGTCCTGCTTCACCTCGAACTCGGCGTCGCTCGCGTCGTCGGAGCCCCGCTGCCCGGAGTCGTTGCCGCCGGCGCCCTCTGGCGCCTGCTTCGACGACGCCTCGTAGAGGACCTTCGAGAGGGCGTGGCTCGCCTGCTCGAGGGCGTCCTGGGCCGATTGAATCGCGTCGGCATCGTCTCCCTTGCAGAGTTCCCGGCACTTGGTGATCGCGGCTTCCAGCGGCGCCTTGTCGGCGGCGGACAGCTTGCCGTCGTTTTCCTTCATGAGCTTTTCGGTCTGGAATCAGAGGCTCTCTGTGCGGTTCTTGACCTCGGCGAGGCGTGACTTCTTCTTGTCAGCCTCGGCGTGAACCTCCGCATCCTTCCGCATCCGCTCGATCTCGCTCTCCGACAGGCCGCTCGACTGCTCGATGCTGACCGTCTGCTCTTTATTGGTGCCGCGATCCTTTGCGCTCACCTTCAGGATGCCGTTGGCGTCGATGTCGAACTTGACCTCGATCTGCGGCGTGCCGCGGGGCGCAGGAGGGATCCCCTCGAGGTTGAATTGGCCAAGAAGCCGGTTGTCTTCCGCCATCGGACGCTCGCCTTGGAACACGCGCACGGTGACGGCAGTCTGTCCGTCGGCCGCCGTGCTGAAAGTCGACTTTCGCTCGCATGGCACGGTCGTGTTCCGCTCAACAAGCTTCGTGAAGATGCCCCCTTCCGTCTCGATGCCCAGGGAGAGTGGCGTCACGTCGAGCAGGAGCACGTCCTGAACGTCACCGGCGAGAACGCCTCCCTGGATCGCCGCGCCAAGCGCCACGACCTCATCCGGATTCACGCCCTTGTGCGGCTCCTTGTCGAACAGCTTCCGCACCAGCTCCTGGACCTTCGGAATGCGGGTCGAGCCGCCGACCAGAACGACCTCGTCAATCTGCTTCGGATCGAGCTTGGCGTCCTTGAGCGCCTGTAGGACCGGTCCGCGGCATCGCTCGATGAGGTCGTCGGTGAGCTTTTCGAATTCCGACCGAGTGATCGAGACCTGGAGATGCTTGGGCCCGGATGCGTCGGCGGTGATGAAGGGAAGGTTGATGTCGGTGCTCTGGGCGCTCGAGAGCTCCTTCTTCGCCTTCTCGCAGGCCTCCTGGAGTCGCTGAAGGGCCATCGTGTCCTTCCGAAGGTCGATCCCCTGTTCCCGCTGGAATTGTGCCGCAACGTGGTTGATGAGCGACTGGTCGAAATCGTCGCCACCAAGATGGGTATCGCCCGCAGTACTCACCACCTCGAAGACACCATCCTTCGAGACATCGAGCACCGAGACGTCGAACGTGCCGCCACCGAGGTCGAATACAACGATCTTCTCGTCCTTCTTCTTCTCGAGTCCGTAAGCGAGGGCCGCCGCGGTTGGCTCGTTGACGATCCGCATCACGTCAAGCCCGGCAATTTGACCGGCATCCTTGGTGGCCTGCCGCTGGGCGTCGTTGAAGTAGGCCGGTACCGTGATGACGGCCTTGCTCACCTTGTGGCCGAGATAGCTCTCCGCCGCCTCCTTGAGCTTCCGAAGGATCTGCGCGGAAATTTCCGGCGGGGTGAAGATCTTGTCACCGGCTCTGACCTTTACGTAGTCCTCGGGTCCTCCGACGACCTCGTACGGCACCATTTTCTCCTCGCCAGCCACCTCGTTGTGACGGCGCCCCATGAACCGCTTGATCGAGTAGATGGTGCGCTTCGGATTGGTGACGGCCTGGCGGCGGGCGATGTCGCCGACCAGAGTCTCGCCCTTGTCGTTGAAGGCGACGACGCTCGGCGTGAGCCGATTGCCATCCTTATTGGCGATCACCTTCGGCTCCTTGCCCTCCATGATCGCGACCACGGAGTTGGTCGTGCCGAGGTCGATGCCGATGATCTTTTCGCCCTTGGGGTTCGCCATGGTCGTGCTGGTCCTGCTCGCGGGAAAAACGGGTGGTACAACCGCGGTCGGACCGGATCCGGTCGACGCCGCGAAGTCGTTCTCGTGAAATGCAAAGTCCGTGCCACCCGGGCTTCTGGGCGGCGGAATCGAACTCAAATCTGTCATTGGCCCGGAAACCGCCGGTATTTACCGATCGCCGAACCCGATTAAAGTGAGGGTGGCAGGATTCCGCGCCGATGCTGACTGCCAAATTGGCCGTTGCGATCGGC
>JBJTBB010000135.1:0-3436 GCA_046091125.1 Planctomycetaceae bacterium | reverse complement strand
GACGAGACACAGTCCCTCGCGAACGCGCGACCTCACGACGGCATCCTGCACCTCCGCCGTGATGTTCCGAAAGGCCATCCGGGCCGGCAGCGTGAAGCTGAGATACTCGGTGAGCGACTTCATCGGATGGGTCCTTGGGGCTGGAAAACCTGTTGGTCGTGGCACGCATCATTGCCTACTCCCTCCGGGGAACGCTCGCTGTTCAGGTGAGTCGCCGGGCGTTGCGAAGCCCGAAGGAGGGGGACGGTCGGGCACCGGTCAGCGGAATGTCAGCACCACCTCGCCCTCGGTTTCCAGCCCATGGGGAAAATCCTTCTCCGACCGTAGCCGTACCCCGTTGATCGAGACATCGTCGAAGAGCACCTCGATCCTCCCGGAGTCGGCGGTGCGCAACCGAGACCGCATCGGCTGCCCCCTTCGATCCATGAAGGGTGTCCACCACTGGCCCCGCTCCGTTCCGCTCACAGTCACTCGGCGCAGAGTCAATTGGATCTCGCGCAGGCTGGCGTTCCTGATCTTCTGAGCCCAGGGCGTGTCCTGATCGAGGTTGTCGATCGCGAGCAGGTTCAGCGTGTCACCATGGACCGTGATCTCCTGAAAGAGAACGTTGCTGAAGGCACATCCCTTGGAGGCGGACAGGACGATGATTCCCCGATGGCCGTTTTGGGTCTCGGTCTCGTCGCGGATGATGTCGATCTTCTCGACGAGGATATTGCTGACGCTCTGCGGATAGCCGTAACCCAGCTGAAAAACGGCCTGGTTCATCTGTTTCCAGATGACGAGATTCCGCAGGGTCCGATTGGACTGGTACAGCGTGAAGACGTCGTCATTCACCTTGAAAAAGCAGTGCTCGACCAGTCCGGGGCCACCGCTGACGCCGTCGGTGCTGTAGTTCCATGAAAGAATCTTGACGTTGCGAACCGTGAGCTTCGCGGTCAGGGCCAGGTTGTAGCTGGGTGCGTCGATGATCGTGATGCCCTCGACCGAGGTGCTCCCCTGCCAGGCGTCATTCCAGACCATCGGCGCGATGCCCCAGGCCCGGGCATCCTTCGGCGTGTCCACGAGTCCTCGCTTGTGACGGATCCACTCCCCCTGGAGCAACTCACCGCTCAGCACGCCGCGGCCGCAGATGCGGATGTTGGAACCACGGGCGGTGAGCGTTCCTCTCACGACGGCGCCGGGCGCCAGGTAGACCGTCTCGCCCGATCTGATGGCGTAGTGCGGGCCGATGTCGTGAATACCCGCCTCGAAGAAGTGAACGCCGGGGCCTCTGGTGGGCACATCCGTCTCGGGCGGGTCGGCGAAGATGAACAGGGGATGCTTGTCGCCGTAATCGCCGTTGATCCGCACGAAATAGTAACCGGGCCAGTCACCGGAGAGCGTCAGTCGCACCCGCACGCTGCCGTCCGCCAAGACGCGCACGGCGTTGCCGGGCCGCGCAGGCAGCAGTTCCGCTCGTGTCGCCTCGATGCCGAGCAACCAAATCGTCAGACTCACCTCGCTGTCCGCCGAGAGACCGACCCAGTGGTTACCGGCGGACATGACGGGAAGGGGCCAGGTGCTACCGTCCTTGGCGGGGATATTGGTCCAGGCATTCGGGCTGTGGTACACGAAGGCGGACACGCCGTCGGCTGACTGAACGTCGTAGCGGGATGATCGATAACGCTCGTCCGGACCAGGACAGAATGCAATCGCACCCATCGAGGGAAGCGACCATGAAAGTGACATCCAGATGAGCGCACTTCGCAAAAGTGGTGCCTGCATGCCGGTGAGATTAGGGCGACGCCCACTCAACCGGCAAACGGCTCCGGCGATCACTCGTGAACGCCGACTCATGGCACTGGCCTCGGGCACCATCCGAGCGAGCCGGTGCTGGCGACTCAACCGGCGACAAATCGAGCGATCCTTGTGACCGCGGGTGTCGTCGCCGTATCCTGAACGTCGATCGGAAACGTGCCTATGGTGTTCGACCTTCTGATCCCGCCCCCGTAGCTCAGTGGATAGAGCGACGGTTTCCTAAGTCCACGCCGATCAGAACCGAGCCCATCACATTTCTCGGGATTCGTGGCGGAAGTGGTTTCTCGGCAAGGGCTTCGGATCAAGAATCCGACACGACCCAACACACAGCAATAGTCCTGAAACCTTCCAGGAGTTGTCCAATAGTGCCGAGTTTGGGGAATCCCCAAACTCATTTCGGCACCTTGGGTTCAAACCCAAACCCATCCGCCCCGCTCACACCCCATAGCCTGAAATCCCATCCAAGGGTCACCTCACGCCCCTCCTTGGATCAGGTCGTGACCTCTTCCAGCCTTCCGTCGTGGGTCTGACGGAACCCCGTGTAGATCAAAACCTCGCCGTCCGACTCCTCGTCTAGGAGCAGATTCGGCAGGATCGGCAGGATCGGGAGTAGATGGGCGAGCAGGTCTTCAAAGGTCAGAATTTACTTTTTTCACTTCTGAATCATGAGAACCTAAATCTATATCCGGTTCGGGTTTCTTCGGTGGTTTTTCATAGGAAGGCGGAGTCATCGCGTACACGATCACTCCGAATCCAGAGATCAGGGTAACAATCATACCCGCTCCGAATAGCAATAAATTATCCATTGTTGTCAAAATACCTTCCCAAAGAAAGGATACTTGGCACCCAGATTCCAACGAAAATTGCTTGGCTTTCATTTCCAGTCAGGAACCAGATACTCACGCTGAGAAGGAAACTGAGGAACGCACCGGCAATAAAAAAATAACGACTTTTCATTTGACACTTTCTAGTAATTATTTATTGATGTTCCTCTTTGCAAACTTATTTAATGAAAGTTTCTGCAAAGTCATCTGAAGTATTATAGCATTTCTGACCTAGTTTCGTCTACTGCCTTTTGTGATCTTATTTGTTTCATTGCGACAACCCCGATGCCGTTTGCGGATGTTGCACTTGTGCCTTGCCCATAGAGGGCAAAGGTGTCTCGCAGGGTTGCCCCCTTCATCGCTTCTCGGCTACTATACCGTACCTGACCACGCCTCCGACCACACAGGAGCCTCCCATGCGTAGAGGACAAGGATCGGAAAGAAGCCTAAAACGACGAGCAGGAAGGTGACGACAACGCCCCAGGAGGCGATGCCTTCCAGGTCTTTGAAGGTGATCAAGAGTCTTCTCCTTGGGTCTAGGAGAAGGACGGTGCGTGGGGGAGAGATGGGCGTCCATGACTACCCCCTCTTCTTCCCAAACACCACGCACCAATAGGTGTCGTTACCGATGCAGGCCGTACCTACGCCGAGTTCCTCAAACTGGGGAGTGACCTGCCCCCATGAATGACACCAGTTTTTAAGTTAGGGTTTTGCCCTCCAAGAGCCCAGCCCTGTGCGGTTGCTACGGCTACGCCTCCGCAACCGCACAGGGCTGGGCTCTTGGAGGGCAAAACCCTAACTTAAAAACTGGCGTC
>JBJTBB010000134.1:0-2571 GCA_046091125.1 Planctomycetaceae bacterium | reverse complement strand
TCCCGCGCTGTTTCTCGACGGGATCGACGTCTTCCTGGGCACGATCGAGACGGCTCTCCGCGGCCTCTCCGAGATCCCGCTCCCGATCGTCGGCGACGCGCTCGGCGACGCGGCCGGGGGCGTGTTCGGCTGGCGACGGGGCTGGCTCCGCGAGATGAAGGCCCAGATGCGCGGGGCGGGCGAGTCGATCTTCGAGGTCACCCGCGAGACGATCTTCGACTTCCTGGGGCCCGATGGCCTGGGCATGCTGCTCGAGGACAATGGCGACCGCACCGTGGCCGGAATGGTGGAGGCGGGATCCGTCGACGCCGTGACGCTCGCCTTCGTGGATCGCTCCGGCGAGGTCCTCGAGGGCAACGTCTACGGCGCCCACGGCGTCGAGTTCCGGATGCGGCTCGGGCAGCAGATCCTCGACACCGGCCTCGACCTCGACTTCTCCTTCGACGCCCTCGCGCCCCTCTTCGAACTCTCGCTCGACGGCGGGCTGCGGTTCCAACTGGGCTGGGACATCTCCATCGGCTTCGGCTTCAACCTCGACGATGGCTTCTTCGTCATCGTCGATCCGGACGCGAGCGAGGCCCAGCTGCGGTTCGACGCCTTCCTCGACACCGCATCCCGCGACTACCCGGTGGACTATCAGAGCGGCGGCTGGGTCGTCGTCGACGGCGAAGGCACCGAGGTCAACGCCCCGGGCACGAGCAGCCAGATGCGGGCGGTCGCGGTCAACCGCGACGGGGAGGACGTCACGGCCGACGTGCCGATTCCGGGAGCCACGACCGGCGGCGAGGAGGAGGAGGACTGCGGCTGCGGCGACCGGCCCGACGAGGCCAACGACGAGCGGATCTGGTGGGTCGTGGCCGTCGAGGACTCGGGGAATTGGGTGCCGGCCACGTTCAACGAATGGGGCCAGCTCGTGCCGGTCGGCGAAGACGACGGGTTCGTGGATCGCATGATCGAGATCACGGCCGTCGCCCCGCTCACGCTCCGGGGCGATCTCTTCTTTCTGACGCTCCAGGCCACTGACAAGGTACGGTTCGGCCTCCGGGGCGTCACCGACTACGACGGCGGGTATCTCTGGGATGCCGAGGGCGGACCGCAGGTCGATGCGGAGTCCCGGGACGACGAAGATGATGGCGTCAACCGGAATAATGAGCTATTCAGCATGTTTTCCGGCGTCATCGGTGTGAACATCGAAGACCCGAGTGCCGGGGCCGGTGACAATACCGCGGTCGAGGCTGACACGGTGAGCGGCTGGGGACTTGCCAATGAAGACGGCGAGCTCATCTACGGGGAGGGCGAGACCGAGGCCACCCCGGTGCTCGAGTTCTACGAGATCCAGGTGCTCGACGTCGCGACCGCCGAATTAGACGACGAGGGATTCAGGGTCGGCACCCCACTCGAGGATGCCGAGCCGATCCTCATTTCCAAGCGGAGCGCGGGGCAGGATTTCGATGACCTTGTGGTGTCAGTCACGATCGCGGGCACGACATGGCTCCTCACGATTCCGACAAGCACCACGCCGATACCCGACTCGAAGAAGCTTGTCGAGCTGCTCAACGCGGCCCGCTTCTCCGCGGTGCGCGATGGCAACGAGAACGGCGTCATCGACCTGGGCGAGAACGGGGAATCGACTCTCGTCGGGGAGGTGTCGTTCGGCTTCCTGGCCGACGAGGACGGCGCGGCCGAAAACACGGAGCCCGAGTGGTGGATCATCGAGGCCCCAGACGGAGCCGGCGAATCGCCGCCACTCGACGAATGGAAACCCGTGCGGCGGATCACAGTCGACCCGGCCGAGAACCGGCACACCTTCGACGAACTGCGGGCGGGGGGGTTTGATCTCGTGCACCTCGACGTCGTCGCCCGGGCCGTCGTGAATCTGGAACTCGACCTCTCGATCGCCGACAGCGCCGCGATCCCGCGGATCCTGGCCGATCTGAATATCGACTGGAGCACCGACGCCCGGCAGCCCAGTGGCTCGCCGACCACGAGTACGGACGGTGGTACACCGGAAGGGATCGACCCCAAGGCCGGGACGACTCGGATCGATCTCCTGCCGGAAGTGGGCCTGAGCAACATCAAGCTCGACGTGGGCAGCTTTCTGACCGACGTCCTCAAGCCGATCGTGCGCGAGCTCGACGAAGCCTTCGAGCCGTTCGACCCGGTGCTCGACGCGCTCCAGACCCGGATCCCGGTGCTCTCGGACATCGCCGGCCGCAAGGTCGAGCTGGCGGACCTGCTCGCCACCTTCGGCGGCCCCAAGGGCAAGGCGGCGGCCACGCTGATCGACGCCATCATCGCCGTCCGCGAACTCGTGGGCGTCGTCAACTCCGTGCCCGACGGCGTCAGTTTGCAGCTGCCAATGGGCCGGTTCTGGCTGCCCAAGACGGAGCAGGGCGGCCGCTACGCCTACGGCGAGATGCTCTACGACAACGAAGCGCTCGGCATCGAGGCCGGCGACGTCACCTCCAACCCGGCCGAGAACTCGGCCAACGTGGCGGCCGCCCAAAACGCGCTCACCAAGCTCGAGGCCCAGAACGCCGACAACCCGAACTACAAGCAGCCGGGCGTGGA
>JBJTBB010000133.1:0-9134 GCA_046091125.1 Planctomycetaceae bacterium | reverse complement strand
CTTCCAGCTTGACTACACTGACGCCAATGGGGTCAAGACCCGTCAGTCCGACGGAACTGAGTACCTCTTCCGATTCCTCGAAAGCAGTAATCAGGTCGTGCTGGAGTCGGTGTCTGTCTTTCCCGCCGGCCGCTACGACATCACCGTCACGCGGACGTCGGTCAACGACTTGGCGGGCAACTCGGTTCTCAACAACAACGTCGCCGGTGCGGGCACGACCGCTTTCGTCGTCACGCTCGCCGATGTCCCGGGTATACCCGGTCGTCCGACTTCCGTCCCGCTCACCGACGGCAGCTTCGGCGATGGTCGCGTAACGCTGAACTGGCAGCCGCCCACCAACGTCGGTGGTTCACCGATCACGTCGTACGACATCCAGCACAGTATCGATGACGGTCTGAGTTGGCTTCCGTCAACGCCGATCTCCGTTTCCGTCGCACCGTTCGCGCCGTTCACGGTCACCGGACTCTCCAACGGCACGCCCTACGTATTCCGGATCCGCGGCGTGAATATTGTCGGTGCCGGCGAGTACTCGACCGTGTCGCTGCCGGTAACCCCTGGCACGCTGCCTGGGGCGCCCACGGGGCTCCAGGGTGTGTTCGGGAATCGACAGGTAACACTCACATGGGCCGCCCCAGCAGACGACGGCGACCCGAATCTCACTGACTACGTCGTGGAATACAGCGTCGATGGCGGCGCGAACTGGCTCGGGTTCGGCGATGGAGTCTCATCGACCACCGGTGCCATCGTGACGGGGCTCGTCAACGGCACGAGCCATCTGTTCCGAGTCAAGTCGGTGAACATCATCGGTGAGAGCGCCTTCACGACGATCGCCCAGCCAATCGTTCCCGGCGTGCTGCCCGATGCACCGACCATGCTGACGGCCACGTACAACCCGACCTTCCCGGGACAGGCATCACTCGCCTGGTCTGCGCCGGTCCAGACTGGCGATCCCTTGCTCTTTGACTATGTGATCGAGCGGAAGTTGGGTGGACAGGCCGACTCGACCTATGTCGTTCTCAACGACGGCGTGTCGGTCACACCGCTCTATGTCGACGCAGGACTGCCCAAGAACCTGACGTACGTCTACCGGGTGAAGGCCAGGAATGTCGTCGGCGACAGCGTCTATTCCGCGACGGCATCGGTCGTGGTTCCCGCCACGCCGCCATCCGCTCCCGTGAGCCTCGTCGCAACGAACCTGCCTCCCATGACCTTCGGCGTGGGCAGGGTGAACTTGGCCTGGAATCTGCCGGCTGACGACGGCGGGGGAACGATCAGTGACTACGTCATCCACTACCGTGTGTCACCGAATTCCGACCCCAACGCCGGATGGTCGACATTCAACGATGGAATCAGCACGACCCGCTCATCCGTCGTGACCACGGTGCTCACGACCGGCGTGCAGTACGAGTTCCGAGTCGCAGCAGTTAACCAGAGCGGAACCGGCGCATTCGCGGTCTCCAATACCGTGATCCCGGGCGTGGCTCCGGGCCGACCGACGTCGCTTGCGGGCTCGCCCGTCGCGAATGGGGTAAGCCTCGTCTGGGCAGCCCCCACCTCCGCTGGTGACCCCTTGCTCTCCGACTACATCGTCGAGTATTCGCCCTATGGCGGCACAACCTTCACTGTCTTCAATGACGGGGTCGGGACGACCGCGGCGGCGACGGTCACGGGCCTGACCGACGGTGCCCGTTACACCTTCCGTGTGAAGGCGCGGAATTCGGTCGGTGATAGTACGTATTCGGCGGTGACCTCTGCGTACGCGGGCGTCGTGCCGGGAGCACCCAGTGCCCCCACGGCGACGAGGGGAGATGGTCTCGCGACCCTCACCTGGTTGCCACCGGCTTCCGTGGGTTCGCCCGCCCTCATCGACTACTTCGTCGAATACCGACTCTCTGGAGCCACGACATGGACCCGGTTTGCCGACGGAACCCGCAGCACGACGGGTGCCACGGTCACCGGGCTGATCAACGGGTCGTCCTATGAATTCCAGGTAAAGGCGAGGAATATCGTCGGCGAGGGTGCGTGGAGCGCTCCCTCAAGCGCGGTGACGATCGGTGTCCTGCCGGGAGCCGTGACCTCCTTGTCGGCTTCGCCTCAGGACCGAGCCGTGAATCTGTCGTGGGGTGCACCGGCGAACGCCGGCAAGCCATCCCTGACCGACTTCCGCATCGAATACAAGGTAAATGGGCAGCCCGATACGGCCTATGTGACCTTCGGCGTCGTCTCGGGCTCGACCACGCAGGCTTCCGTCGGAAGCCTTACGAATGGAACCGCATACGTCTTCCGAGTCACTGCACTGAACGTCATCGGTGCCGGCCAGCCGACCACATCGACCGCCGCGACTCCCCGTACCACTCCGGGTGCCGTGTCGACACTCGCCGGGGTCGGCGGCAACGGGCAGGTCGTCCTGACCTGGAATGCACCTTCGGACAATGGAGGTGCTGTGATCTCCGACTATGTCGTCGAACGTCGTCTCTCCTCCGAGTCCGACTCCGCCTACGTCGTCGTCGCCGACGGCGTACGGTCACAGACTGGGGCGACCGTAACCGGCCTCATGAACGGGTCGTCGTACCTGTTCCGCGTGAGGGCGGTCAACGAGGCAGGTCAGAGCCTGCTGCCGGTTGTGTCCGCCGAAGTCATGCCGGGCGTGGCACCCGGACTTCCGCTGAACGTCGCCGGTGCCTTCCTCTCCAGCGGCAACGTTCGCCTCACATGGACGGCGCCCGCGGCGGCGGGGGACCCGTCACTCCACGATTACATCGTTGAATACAAACTGGCCACGGCACCCGATTCGGCATTCTCAGCCTTCGCCGATGGTGTGCGATCCACGACCGGAGCCGATGTTTCGGGACTTACCAACGGCGCCTCATACGTCTTCCGTGTCAAGTCGCGGAGCACCTTCGCGGATAGCGGCTACTCCACGACGTCTCCCGTCGTGGTCATGCCTAACGTGCCCGGAGCGGTCCGCAGTCTCACATCTGCAATCGGCCCAGGTGTCGGCCAGATTCGGCTCAGTTGGCTTGCACCGTTGTCCAATGGTGGTCGGGACGTCACGGACTATGTCATCCAGTATCGCGCGAACGGTATGGCTTGGACAACCGTCGACGATGGCGTGGGCACGGGCACATCGGTCACGGTGACCAGCCTCCAGACAGGAGTGTCCCATGAGTTCCGCGTAGCGGCCCGCAACGTCGTGGGTGAAGGGTCGTTCACATCGCTTTCGACGACGATCACCCCGATCGACATCCCAAGTGTGCCGACGATCACCACGGTCATCGGTGGAGGGAAGGCGGCTGATGTCCGCTGGGCCGCCCCGAGCGATGCGGCAGCCAGGCCTGTCACGAAATACATCGTGCAGTACAAGGTGAACTCCGCCAGTTCGAAGTGGGTTTCGGTGGAGGTCGACGGCAATCGAACGAGCGTACAGATCACGAACCTGACCAACCGTCTCGGGTACCGCTTCCGGATCTCTGCGGTCAACACGGTCGGTCAAAGCGCCTTCTCTGCGGAGACCGGCCGGATCAACACGCGGGTCTAGAGCGGACCAGGGGTGCGTCGATCGCCATCTCTTGGACAGCGAAAACCCGCATCGCCGGGGTGACGAAGCGGCCAAGCGTCCACGAGCGTGCTCGGGCGTAGCTGTCTCGCCAGGGTCTCCCACTCACGGCGCTTTCCCAAAACCCAGTGGTCTTCCGCCAACAGAAGCATTGGCCACCGGACGAGGCGCCTGTCCTCTCTTGGTCGCCGACATATTCTGCCCGCCCTTCCAGATCGACCCCTTTTCCCGGACCCGTATCCGAGGACCCATGATCAGGACCGGCATGACCCGACGCCGAAAACTCCAGCGTTTGGAAAACTCTCGGCGGACCTTTCCGCCGGTCACGTTTCAAGGGGTGGCGGGAACACTATGCGACAGACCACTCGGATCGATCGCGGAATTCTTTCTGCACTGATGTCGATGGTTTCCTTCCGGCGATCCTTTCGGACGTACCTGGCAGCATCAGTCTTCGCACTGCTCTCGGGTTTGGTGTTCGCGGCGCCGTGGGAGCTCGTCGAATCGGAACCATCCCCATCTGCAGCCGTCGCATCCAAGTCCGAGGTAACACTTGATCCATTCATCGGTTCCCCGCCGCCTGGATCGGTTTCAAACGAAGAACTGATCACCGACGAGTTCGACTTGCCCGAGGAAACGTCTGAAGAAACTGCTGATTTGGATGGTACGCCGGGAGTCCTGCAGACACTGTATGAGACGTTCGGTATCGACTCGTGGCTTGGCGAGGAGGGCGAACGGATGGTCGAGCCGGCCGGACACGAGAGTTTTGGCGGACTCTTTCACCCTCGGGGCTACTGTGGAAAAACACGCTGCCCGAAGTGGCGGGGATCCGTCGACGCGCTTCTGCTCTGGCAGGGCAATCTCGCCAGTCGTCCCCTGTATCGCGATTTTGATGGGGATTCGATCGGCGCGGTCGCCCTCGACGCGAATGAGCTCGTGCCCGCCATGTCGGCCGGTCCTCGTTATGGAATTCTCTACCAAATCAATCCCTGCTGGTCGGTGGAGGGAAACTATTTCCGAGTGACGCCCTTCGAGACGGCAATCTCGGTCACCGGGAATCCTGAACTGGCCGAGGTCGACATCCTGGGCTTCAATGACTCTGGCTTCGATGATGTGACCGTCTCTGGTAACGGCGAGGTGCAGAGTGCAGAGTGCAACTTCCGTCATCGACACTGCCACTCGCCCACGAACTGGATCGCCGGCTTCCGATGGGTGCAGCTCGATCAGAATCTGCTGATCGCCGAGGAGGGCCTCCTCGACAATCCGAACTACTTCGCGGATTTCCTCACCCGTTCCGGCAACGATCTCTATGGCGGACAGATCGGCTTCGACACGATGGTCTGGAACGACTGTCAGGGGCCGATCCAGGTGAACGTGCTCGGCAAGGCCGGTGTCTTCGCCAATATCGCTTACCAGTCGGTCTCCTACGAAGACAGCGACGGTGACATCGAGGAACTCGACGCCTCGACGACGGCCACGAGTTTCTTCGGGGAATTTGGCGTGAATGCAACGTACCGCCTCACGAGTTGGCTTGGATGGCGAGTGGGCTACACACTCTTCTGGGCCAGCGGTGTCGCAACACCGGTGGGTCAACTCTCGGCGAACAATCTGGACACGGGCGTGGCCCGGATCGACACGTCTGGAAGCGTCCTTCTGCACGGTGCGACGACCGGCGTGGAGGCCCGCTGGTAAGAGACGATGGCCCGATGGGTTTTATGGGCTTCTTGCGGGCCGGTCGGGCCGGGGAGACCGTCGGTTTTTCCGGCAACAGTGCGGCTGGTACAACGACGTCGTTTCTGAGGCGGAACGACATTCTCCACGCCATTGCAAGAGCGCCGCATGGATTCCGCCTCGCTTGCCGTCACGTCGCTCGGCTCCTGCCGCATCGACTCACCACTCAAGCCCATCGTCGCATCCCGACAGTCGGGACCGCACTACGTCGCCGAGGATGACCGCGTCCTCTTCCACGATACGGCGAGCCTCATCGCGACGGCCGGCGTTTCCTCCGAGTATCTGCCGGGCTTCGAGCCGGCCGGACCTCGACAGAGGATTTTCTTCGATCCGGAGAAGGTGCGGGCCGGCATCGTGACTTGTGGTGGTCTTTGCCCGGGCATCAACGATGTGATCCGCGGACTGGTGATGGAACTCTCCTTCCACTACGGGGTGAAGTGGATCCTCGGATTCAAGAACGGCTACCAGGGCTTCATTCCGGACCACGGCCATGAGGTGATCGACCTCACGCCGCGGATCGTCAGTGACATCGATGACTGGGGAGGCACGCTCCTCGGTACCTCCCGAGGGCCACAGGATCCTGCGGCGATCGTCGACTGCCTCGAACGCCTGAGTATCTCCTGCCTGTTCGTGATCGGAGGTGACGGCACGCTGCGGGGCGCGATGGCGGTGACGAAGGTCATCGAGGAGCGCGGTCTGCCCATCGCCGTGGTGGGAGTGCCCAAGACGATCGACAACGACATCCCCTACATCGACCAATCCTTTGGATTCCAGACGGCGTTCGCCGAGGCTGCTCAATCGATCCGGGCTGCGCACGTGGAGGCGAAAGCAGCCCCGAACGGCGTCGGACTCGTGAAACTCATGGGCCGCCATTCCGGCTTTATCGCCTGCTACGCTTCACTCGCGGAACCCGACGCCAACTACGTGCTTATTCCCGAGGTACCCTTCCGGCTCGACGGCCCTGAAGGGCTCCTTCCACATCTTCTTGCGCGCGTCCGAGACCGGGGCCATGCCGTGATCGTCGCGGCCGAGGGAGCCGGGCAGGAGCATTGCGGTGCTGCCAATGGCCAGGACGCCTCGGGAAACCGTCGTCTTGGCGACATCGGCATGGTGCTCAGGGACCACATTTCGCAATTCTTCGCGGCTTCCGGCGAGGAGTTGAACCTAAAATACATCGATCCGAGCTACCTGATCCGAAGCGTGCCGGCCAATCCCTTCGACAGTGTCTACTGTCTGCGGCTTGCCCAGAACGCGGTCCATGCGGCGATGGCCGGAAGAACGGCATGCGTCGTCGGCCGATGGCGAGGTCGGTATGTCCATATCCCGATGCCGCTCGCCGTGAGTCACCGTAACCAGGTCGCGCCGGATGGCGACCTCTGGCTCGCCGTCGTCGAGGCCACCGGCCAGCCAGATTTTTGAATCCGATTCCATCCCATTCAGTACCGGAGACCCTTCGATGGCCAAGAAACAGAAGAAGCGAGCGAGCGATCCCAAGACCGGACGAATCGTCCTGCGGACAGGCGAGGCACTGGTGGAGTCCGACGAAGCCTGGAGCGCCGCCGAACCGGAGGTCGTGATCGGTGAACTCGACGGCCCCGTCGGCTACGCCATCGCCAATTTGATCGGAGATCAGACGAAGGGGCATTCGCGGGTATTCGCGATCCTCAATTCCGATGTGCAGGTTCGGCCGGCGACGCTGATGGTGAGCAAGGTCACCGTGAAAAGCGAGAAGTACACCAATATCCTGATGGGGACCGTCCAGGCTGCCATCGCCCATGGCGTGCTCGACTCGATTCGGGCCGGCGACATCCCAAAGAAGAAAGCCAACGACCTGGGCATCATCGTCTCGGTCTGGCTCGATCCCGCGATCGTCGCCGCGTCCTACGACCCTGAGGTGCTTTTTCGTACCAATCGTGAGGCGACCGCAAAGGCTATCCACAAGGCGATGCATCACGAACCGTCGATCGACTGGCTTTTGGCCCATCAGGATCAGGTGCCGCACTATTTCCACGATCTGGCCCTCAAAGGCCAGATCTGACCACGCTGAGGGCTCCTTCCACGATCTGGCCCTCAAAGGCCAGATCTGACCACGCTGAGGGCTCCTTCCACGATCTGGCCCTCAAAGGCCAGATCTGACCGGATCAACGGGAGGGGCGTTCGGCAAACGCTCGACGAGCGTCAGACCGCCTCAGCCACGAGCCTTTGAGCGGCTCTCGGCCTGCTTGCCTCCAGATGCACAATGCGGCGCCACTGCGGCATTGTGCGACGGTGATTCAAGACCACGGGCCAGAAAGGCACTGAAATCTCGACCATCGGCCAGGGCACGAAAAATGCTCACAGAAATCCGCGCGAGTTCATGGCCGGTCCGGGGGGCCAAACAAACCTGATTCACTCCAGGAAGAGAGGATCCGATGCCATTCCCGTTTTCAAGCCGAGTAACGAACCGGTTGCCCTCCTACGGTGCGAGGCGTTCGGTGGTTCGCGGCCGCCGCCAATGTCGAACCGCGATGCTCACTTCGGAGCGACTGGAGCAGCGGACGATGTTTTCGATCGACTTGGCCGCGGATGCCAGTCCTCTCTCAAGGTCGATCCAGTGGCAAGGCTCCACTGTCGAGACGAGAGTCGACTCCTGGGTGGTCCGGTCTTCGGCGGGGAGCATCGCGGGCCTCGGGATGGGTATGGGCTGGGAGGCCGCAGATTTGGGCGAAGGTTTTTACTCGCTCAGGGCTCCGGGCGCCTCGGTCGCCGACGTTTCCGCCTGGGCCGCCCGCTCGCCGTCCATCGCATACTTTGAGCCGGACTTCGTGATCGCACCGACCGCGATCCCCAATGACAGTTCTTTTTCACAACTCTGGGGTCTCAACAACACCGGGCAGTCCGGAGGTGTCGTTGACGCCGATATCGATGCGCCCGAGGCGTGGGACGTGACGACCGGTTCACGGAATGTCGTGGTGGCAGTCATCGACACTGGAGTCGATTACAGCCACCCCGACCGGGCCGCGCATGTCTGGACGAATCCCGGCGAGGTCGCAGGGGACGGAAACGACAACGACCGCAACGGCTTCGTCGACGATGTGCGCGGCTGGGACTTCCGCAACAACGACAGTAACCCCATGGACGACCAGGGGCACGGCACCCACGTGGCCGGCACGATCGGGGCGGTCGGCAACAACGGCACCGGCGTGGCTGGTGTGGCCTGGCAGGTGTCGATCATGGCACTCAAGTTCCTCGGCGCCGACGGGAGCGGATCGACGAGTGCCGCCGTGGCCGCGGTCAACTACGCCACTCGCATGAAGCGGGATTTCGGGGTCAATATCGTGGCCACCAACAACAGCTGGGGCGGCGGTGGCTCCTCGACCTCCCTGCGGGACGCGATCACGGCGGGCGGCCAAGCCGGCATCCTGTTCATCGCCGCCGCCGGTAACGAGTCTAACAATAACGACGCAGCCCCTTCTTATCCAGCGAGCTACACGAGCGAGGCTGTCATCTCCGTGGCCGCGACCGATCGGTCGAACCGGCTCGCCTCCTTCTCGAACTACGGTGCGACGAGCGTCGATCTTGCGGCTCCGGGCGTCTCGATCCTGTCAACGACGCCGAACAATACGTACGCCAGCTACAGCGGCACCTCGATGGCCACGCCGCACGTGACCGGAGCCGTCGCGCTGCTTGCCGCCGCCAATCCACCGGCGACGTCCTCGCAGATCCGATCGGCGATTCTCTCGAGCAGCGTGCCCGTGGCCGCCCTCGCCGGCAAGGTCGCGACGGGCGGTCTCCTCAATGTCGCAGGCGCGCTCGCCGCGATCGGCGCTGTGCCACCGACGGAACCACCGCCGCCACCGCCGCCACCGCC
>JBJTBB010000132.1:0-3377 GCA_046091125.1 Planctomycetaceae bacterium | reverse complement strand
GAAGAACTCTCGCTGCCGTTCGAGAAACGCCGTGGCCTCCCGCAGCCGATCCTCGTCGGCCGAGCGTCCCGTCACCCGACTGATCACCTCGGCGGCGGCCCTTTCGATCCACCCCTTTGGCGTCGACGAGGCGTCTTCCTCGGGGAGTGATCGTTCGATCGCCAAGGCGAGTCTCCTTGCACGCTCGAGCATCCACTCGCCGTTGGCCAGGTACAAGGCCTGAGTGGGAGTGGTCGTGCAGTTTCGTTCGGGACAGCTGCCGTAGCCGTCGGGGGCGTCGAAGGCGTCGGCAAGTGGCTCACGCGTGTTGCGGATCGATCGTGTGTAGATCGCGCGGCGAGGCTTCGATCCCGGCACGCTCGGCCCGCCCGCGGCCCCCGCCGAACCATCGTCCCGTCGGTGTACGACCTCCTCGAGTTCGCCAGATATCGCGAGGGCTGCATCGCGAACCTGATCCGCATCGAGCCGTCGGGAGTCGTGTCGCCATACGAGTCGATTGGCAGGGTCGGCTTTGATCGCCGCCGGGGCTTCGCCGAAGCTCGCGCGGCGGTAGGCGGCGCTGGTCACGATCAGCCGATCGACGTGACGGACGCTCCAGCCCGACGCCACGAATTCAGCGGCCAGCCAGTCGAGCAGTTCCGGATGCGTGGCCGGTTCTCCGAGCACGCCGAAGTCGCTCGTCGTTGCCACCAGTCCGCGTCCGAAATGCCACTGCCAGAGGCGGTTGACGAAAACCCGAGCCGTGAGCGGGGTGTCGGGCGAGGCGATCCAGCAGGCGAGCGCACTGCGACGCCCCGAGGTGAGTGGCTGACCGTCCTCGCCACGCCGAGGCAGGGGGGCGAGCGAGGTTCCGCCGAGCACCTCCGGAATGCGAGGGTCGATCGGCCCGTCATCCGAACGTCCGGGAATCCGCACGACCGCCGGCTCGGGCCCCACATCCGCGATCGCGAGCACGGCCTCGGCGGTCGATGTCCGGCCCGATGCCCGCAGGTCGGAGAGTTCCTTCGCGAGCCGTTCGTAGGTTTCACGAAGATCGTCGGGGAGTTTCGTGGGATCAAAGGTCAGTTGGCGGGCGGCGAGTTCCGCGATCTGCTGCTCGTGCGGCGAGCGGGCTGCCGCTGGCGTGAAGACGACCTCCTGGATCTCCGGGGGAAACCGGGCCAGTCCCTTCCACGCCGCTGGATCTCGACAGCCCTCGCGGATCGTGGTGAGTTCCCTTTCGATCTCTCGTCCCCGCTCGATCGAGTCGTGATCGGCGGAAGGAGTCCGACGTGGTGGCAGCGCGTCCCGCCAGGCGATCCCGGCGAAGAAGGCCTGCAGCGCGAAGTAGTCTCGCTGCGAGACGGGGTCGAACTTGTGATCGTGGCATTTCGCACAGCCCATGCCCATCGCCAGGAACACGTCGGCCGTGACATCGGTCGCGTCCCCGAGGATGTCGGCCCACTGCGTCTCCGCGTCGACCTGGTTGTATTCGTAGGGTGTCTGGCGGAGAAACCCCGTGGCGACCAGTGCCTCGAGGTCGTGGGGGAAGAGTTCGTCGCCCGCGAGCTGCTCCTCGATGAACCTGTCGAACGGCTTGTCTGCGTTGAAAGAGTCGATCACATAGTCACGGTATCGCCAGGCCGTCGGGCGGAAGGCATCCTGGCGAAAGCCGTCGCTCTCCGAATAACGTGCAAGATCCAGCCAGTGACGCGCCCAGCGCTCGCCGTGCCTGGGGTCGGCCAGCAGTCGATCCACCAGTCGCTCGAATGCATCGTTCAAGGGATCGGCGAGAAACGATTCCACGTCGGCAGGTGTCGGGGGCAGCCCCACCAGATCGAGGAAGACCCGTCGCACGAGCGTCGCCCGATCGGCCTCGGGAAGTGGCTCGATCCCCGCCTCGGCGAGCCTCGCGACGATGAAAAAATCGACGGGATTCGCGACGGACGCCCGCAGGATGCCGTCGGGCAGTCCCTCTCTCACGGGCTGCTGCGGTGGTGCTGGCCGCCTCACCGGCTGGTAGGCCCATGCGGATCGATCCGCTTCGGTGACCACTCCCTTGAGCTTGCGTTGCGGCGGGCCGATAGGAGATCGCGATGGTCCTGCCTCCGGTTCGGGAAGTCCTTCGGCCATGAGTTCGGCCGCGGGTCGCTCTCCGGGCCAGGGGCTGCCCGCTGCAACCCAGGCTTCGATCGCTCGGATCGCACGATCGTCGAGTCGACCGTCGGGCGTCATCTCCCACGATTCGTGACGCACCGCGGCCAGCAGGTTAATCGCGTCAGGGTCGCCCGGCACGATCGCCGGTCCGGAGTCACCGCCACGCAGCATGCCGACGAGACTGTCCAGTCGCAGCCCGGCCTTTTGTTCGTCGGGACCGTGGCAGCGGGTGCAGCGGGCCACGAGAATCGGACGCACCTCGGCCTCGAAGACGCGAACGATCCCCTCATCCGCCGAGGAGGAGACGAAATCGTCGGCGATGCACCGGATGCACGCTGCCAGCATGATGGCAGCGATCGAATAGGCGACGACGGTGGAGCGTGGCCTCATGACAATATCGACCACAAGGGACTGGAAATGCGGCAGGAACACTATAGTTTATCGACTCGCGGGGCTGGCCAATCGCGAAGTCCTGGAGGGGTCATGATGAGTCGACGGGCGTGGGGATGGACTGCGATCGTGACGATCCTCCTCTGCAGCCCGGCGGCTGCGGTGGCGGGTGACGTCCGCGTGCTCGTGGGTTCCGAGAAGGGCCGCGTATCGAAGGAGCCCGATGCGGCGATCGTCAACGAACCCTTCGCCGTCGCCTTCGATGCGGAAGGCCGTCTCTACGGCGTCGAATTCTCACGGGGCAACCGGCTCTTCCGCGTGGAGCGACCGGCCGCCGATGGCACGAGCAAGGTGACGTTCGTTGCCGGCGTGTTCCACGCCGGAGACCACAAGACCGTCGCCGCTCCCGATGCGGAGACCGACGCGGCCACGGTGCGCTTCAACGGACCGCACGACGTGGCCGTCGCGCCAGACGGTACGGTGTACGTGGCCGACACGTTTGCCCATCGCATCCGCGCCTACGACCCGATCGCTGCGCGCGTGAGCGTGGTGGCGGGCACGGGTCTGCCGGGTTTCTCGGGCGACGGAGGAGCCGCAGTCGCCGCCACGTTCACTCAGGCGTACTGCTGCAGCCTCACCACCGACGCCAAGGCGATCCTCGTGGCCGACATCGGCAACGTACGACTGCGGAGGATCGATCTCGCTGAACAGTCCATCGTGACGATCGCCGGCAATGGCACCTCCGGCAAGCCGATCGACGGAGAGAAGCCGCTCGAGACGCCGCTGGCCGGCCCGCGGGCAGCCTGCATGGCCGCCGACGGCACGATTTACCTCGCGCTTCGCGAGGGCAA
>JBJTBB010000131.1:0-4856 GCA_046091125.1 Planctomycetaceae bacterium | reverse complement strand
TCCCCGAGGTGCTCCGGCGTGCGGAATGGGCGGGACTCACGGTGAGCGGACTGCACATGCACATCGGCAGCGGTGCCGATCTGACGCATCTGGCGGAGGTGGCAGGCGCGCTCGAGCGGGTCGCGAGTGAGATCGGCCGATCACTCACCACGATCTCAGCCGGAGGAGGGCTGCCCGTCCCCTACCGACCGGGGGAAACCCACGCCGACCTCGGTGGCTACTTCCGACTCTGGGACACCGCGAGGAAACGCCTGGAGCAGCGATTCGGACACCGCTTGCGGCTGGAAATCGAGCCGGGGCGCTTCCTGACAGCCGAAGCCGGATTCCTGATCACGGAGGTGCGGGCGGTCAAACGACAGGGCGATCGGAAGTACATCCTGGTGGACGCTGGCTTCAACACGCTCGCCCGCCCGGTGCTCTACGGATCGTTCCACCCGTTGAGTCTCTGTCCGGCGGGCGATGCCGCGGCCGAAGGCTGTGAGGAGGTGGCCGTTGGAGGCCCGCTCTGTGAATCGGGGGACATCTTCACGCAAACCGACGGTGGCTACGTCGCCACCCGTCTCCTGCCCACGGCCTCGGTGGGGGATTACCTCGTGATCGAGGTTGCGGGGGCCTACGGGTTCGTGATGGCGAGCAACTACAACTCGAAACCCCTCCCCGCCGAGGTGATGATCGATCGGGCCATGCCACGGCTGGTTCGCACGAGGCAGACGCCCGAGGACCTCATTCGCGGCGAGACGGTCTGAATCACGGGGATTGACGCCTTCGCTCTCGTGCGACATCCCCCATGGCCCCCGATTGTCAGCGGGGCTACCATGGTGGGACTGAAGAAGAACCCTCCGACCTGCCGATTCCGAACATCATGGCAAAACAAGGCCCCCGTAAAAAACTCCCGAAGGAATTGGCGGTCATCAATGCCGACAATTGCACGGGCTGCGAGAGTTGCCTCGAAGTGTGCCCCGTCGATTGCATTCTGAAGATCCAGCAGTACGACAAGTTCCACAACCTGCAGAGTTGGTGCGAGATCGACATCGAACGCTGCGTCGGCTGCGAGGTGTGCGTTCACATTCCCGGCAAGAAGTCGAATCCCTACGATCTCAAGGTTTGTCCCTGGGATGCGATCGAGATGGTGCCGACGGAGATGGTGGCCCAGGTGGTCGCCCAGTGCGGCGGGCCTCCCGCCTACGTCGAAGAGCATTGGGATAGGCTCGTCGGCACCGCCCAGCGATTGGCGGAACTCAAGGCTGCCGCCGGGTAAGGTCCCCTCGAGGGTGCCTTGCGAGCGATCACGGACGCTCGCATTCAAGGACTCCAATGCAGCGCCCATGTTCGCCGCTGCTCATAGTGTCCGCTGCTTGGAACGTGCTCGACTCGCGATCGTTCACGGTGGCGCTTGTTGACCCGCGGGGGAGCTCCCCGTAGAGTGAACATGTGTTCATTTTTCAGTAAATGCCGAGGGCTTCCGACTGACGAGCGCGACGATTACAGCGCAAGACACCCATGGCCCTCCCGAAGCCATCCTCCGAATCACCTCAGGCAATCCACCTCATGTAGAGCAATCCAACGGAAACATGGATGGCTCGGATCACCCCTGAACGATACCTGCCCCGTTCAATGCCACCCATGACCGACACCCAAGAACCCGTTACGACGGACCCCAACACCCAAGAACTTGTCTTTCATCTGCGGCTCGCATGCACTCCCGGTGTGGGGCCAAGACTGCGGCTGCGTCTGCTCTCGGCATTTGGATCACTCCAGGGCGTATTCGCGGCGAACGCCGCCGATCTCGCGCGAATCGAACGCATCGGCCCCCGATTGGCCGAATCCATCCTTTCCATCGATTCCCTGCGTGCGGCGGAGAAGATCGTCAGGACCTGCCACACGTCGGGCGTGGCGATCCTGCGCGAGGGACTCGCGTCATATCCGCCGATGTTGTCGAGAATCGATGATCCTCCCTCGGTGCTCTTTTGCCGAGGTGAACTCCGCCCATGTGACCAGATGGCGGTGGCCATCGTGGGTTCTCGGCGGGCCACCGCCTACGGCATTCGAGCCGCCGAGGCACTCGCCGGCGGCCTCGCACGAGCGGGATTGACCGTGGTGAGTGGACTGGCCCGCGGTATCGACGCAGCCGCCCATCGAGGGGCCATGGCTGCAGGAGGTCGAACACTGGCGGTGCTCGGGAGTGGCGTCCTTGCGGTCTACCCGCCAGAACACGAGGATCTGGCAGAAGCGATCGTCGCCCACGGCGCGCTTGTTTCGGAAAACCCACCCCTGGCCTCACCGACAGCGGGCTGTTTCCCTCAACGGAATCGGATCGTTTCCGGACTCTGCCTGGGCACGGTCGTCGTTCAGGCCGCTGAACGCTCGGGCGCGCTCATCACGGCACGACTCGCAGGCGAGCAGGGTCGCGAAGTCTTCGCGGTGCCGGGCCCCATCGACTGCCGGGCATCGATCGGCTGTCACCGTCTGATCCAGGATGGAGCAAAACTCGTGGGGGATGTCGATGACATCCTCGCGGAACTTGGCCCGCTCTTCGAAACAGCGGTCACCTCCTGTTCGCCCCCGCGGGCGCAATCGGTCGTGGCACACGGCGACGCCGAACGATCCGACGGGCGGCCTGCGAATCTTGGCGAGCCGGAACGGACGGTCTTCGCCCACGTGGGCGAGGGAGCCAACCCAATTGACCGGATCGTGGAAACGACCGGACTCGAGGCCGCCAGCGTGCTCTCCGCCATCGCGATGCTCGAACTTCGTCGCCTGGTGCGGCGGGTCCCCGGTAATGCCGTCGAACGTCGTTGACAGGCGGCTTGTGAGCAGGCATCTGGCCGCGGTCGGTGACCTCCGCGTATAGTTTGCCGCATGGATACCGCCCTCTTTTCCCGCGCCGAGTCCATCCGCGACCGTCTCCTCCAACTCCGAGACTCTCTTTGACTGGCGGGGACGCAAGGAGAAAGCTTCCCGGATCGAGGAGCGAATGGCGGCGGCCGACTTCTGGAGCAACTCAGAGAAGGCTCAGGCGACGGTCGCCGAACTCAAGAACGTCAACGCCGTCGTGAAGCCGCTTGATGAAGCCCTTTCGGCGGCGGATGACCTGATGGCACTCGGCGAATTGGCCGGTGAAGATGCCTCTCTGGAGGCCGAATTCGTCGCCGAGACCGACCGCCTGCAGGCACTCGTGGATGCGATCGAGTTGCAGTCGCTTCTGTCGGGTCCCAACGATGGCGTTGATGCGATTCTCGAAATCCATGCACGTGACGGTGGAACCGACGCCAACGACTGGGCGGAGATGCTCCTACGGATGTATTCGTCCTGGGCCTCGAAGCACGACTACACCGTCGAACTCTTGGATCGGCAGGACGATGCCGTGGCCGGTATTCAAAGCGCGGTGATCGCCGTACGTGGTCCCTGGGCCTCCGGATATCTCAAGGGAGAGACCGGCATCCATCGGCTCGTGCGCATCAGTCCCTTCAACGCCGAGGGCAAGCGTCAGACGAGTTTTGCCGCAGTCGACGTCTCACCGGAACTGCCGGATGACGCCGATGTCGAACTGCGCGACGAGGATATTCGTGAGGATGTCTTCCGCGCGAGCGGTGCCGGAGGACAGCACGTCAACAAGACCTCGAGCGCCATCCGGCTGACACACTTTCCGACCGGAATCGTGGTGCAGTGCCAAAGCGAGAGAAGCCAGCACAAGAATCGTGCGACGGCGATCAAGATGCTCCGGGCCAGGCTCGCCCGTCTCCAGGAGGAGCGGCGCGAGGCTGAACAACTCGCGAAGTACAAAACCCAACCCAAGACGGGTTTCGGGTCGCAGATCCGAAACTACTTCCTGCACCCCGACCAGCGGGTGAAGGACCAGCGAACGGGCCATTACGTCGGAAGTTTCCAGAGCGTGCTCGACGGCAATCTCGATGGCTTTTTCGACGCCTACCTCCGCTGGAAGGCCTCGGGCGGCGAACCGGTCTCCGGCGGCGACTGACCGGCAAGCCGGGTGACGATCAGGACCGTTTCCGTGTGACCGCCCGAAAACCAGCGAGTGACGGATCCCTTCGCCGGCGGGAAGAGATTCTCGCGGCGCACCTTCCACGACGCGTCATGCCGTCCAGCGAAAGCCCACATGGGCATTCGCTGGACGGACCGGCCTCCCAGGACTACATTTCACCCTTCGGCAAATGACATCGGGGTGTTCATGGCGGAAAAAGAAGAGGCTTTGGAGGTGGAAGGGGTCGTCACCCAGGCCCTTGCCAACACTCGCTTTCGCGTGCAAATCGCCGGTGGGCATGTCGTCACCGCCCACGTCGCTGGGAAAATGCGAAAGAACTTCATCCGCATCGTGCCCGGTGACAAAGTGAAGGTCGAACTCTCTCCCTACGACCTCACGAAAGGTCGAATCACCTTCCGGGAACGCTGATCCCGTTGCTGCAGGCGATTCTTGCCGTCATTCGGAATCCTTTGGATCCGAGGAATCTGATCGTTCGACGCCATGTTCGGAGTCAGAAGTCGTTCCCTGGCTTGTGTCCGTCGGATGAGGCGATGACTTCTCATCGCCCGGTCCTTCCGAGCCGTCGACGGTCCGCGGGATGGACTGGCGGGCAGACCCGTCCTCGAGATTCGTTCCGAGCGTCTCGTCGATGATGGGAGGCGGCTCGCGACGACCGTCTGTTCCCGCCTGCGGGTCCCGATCCCGTCTCGCACCCCTCGTCAGGCGGCCGGCCGCGGCATCCCCCTGGTCGCCGACGTCGGTCACCTCAGGCTGGGACTTCTCCTGAAGAAATTGTTTCAGATCCCCGAACGTACGGAGAGGCTCCCGCCCCTTCCGCATGTCTTCCGACAGCGGCCGTGGAGCCCCCGTCGAT
>JBJTBB010000130.1:0-4177 GCA_046091125.1 Planctomycetaceae bacterium | reverse complement strand
GTCGGTGTGACGATCACCGTCGAAGGCGAGTTGTTGGCGGCACTGATCACCTGCTGGATCGTCGCCGGAGCAGTCGCCGTCTGGCTGACACCGAGCGTCCCGGTCGCAGAATTTGTCAGCTGGACTGCGTTGGCGGGAATGGTGGCAGGGGCGATCGAGTTGCCAGACAGATCGATATTCAGGAGCGATCCGGCCGTGTTGCCCACGATCGCTTGAACCGACGGACCAGCCGCCGCCGCTGTGGCGATCGTGTTGTCGAGGAAGGTTGCATTGACCGTGCCCTGGCCTGCCTGCAGGTTGACGGCCGCTGCGGATGCGCCCGTGAGTGTCGACTGGCTCACGAAGATGATCGACTCGTCGGAGGCATTCGGAGAGGTGGCCGTCACCGAATTGGTCCACCCGGTGATGGTAGCGCCCGTGAAGCGGGCGTTGGTGTTCTGCACGAAGATGCCGGAGAGCCCGCCGGCACCCGTGTCGGTGAGCGTGGTTACGGTCGACCTGAAGAGCGTGCCGGCGCCGTTGCCACGCGGTTCGTTGTTGACGAGATTGATGCCGTTGCTCGTGGCATTGGATACCGTCGTTGTGCCGATCTGTATGCCGGCCCCCCCAGTTTTCGAGTTGGTCACGGAAATGCCGTGCTGGGAGGATCCCGTCGAGGCGACCGAATCAAAATTCACCGACATGCTGCCAAGCCCGTTGATCGAGATCGCCGCCTGGCCCGTGGTGTTGATGGTCGATCCACCACCCACCGAAAAACTGAACGGATCGGTTGGATCACCCTCCACCAACAGGCCTACTGCACCGTTGGTCGTGATGTCGACGTTCGTCAGCGCCACGCCCCCCGCCGTGTTGTCGAGCAGGTAGACGCCCGCCGTGCCACCCGCACCCGTGATCAGCACGTTGCTGAAAGCGTTAATAAATCCGGTGCTTTCCTGCACGCGGATGCCATCAGCGGAACTGTCGATCTCTGCATTGAACACTCCGACGTTCGACGCAGATTGTTCGATCAGGATCCCAGTTCCGCCTTGGTCGGAGATCGCTCCGAGCGTGGCGCCTTGAAGTGCGACTGTTCCTCCATTGCTGTTCTTCACGAGAAGCAATCGGCCACCAGTGTTGTCGATCGTATTGCTCGGGCCGATCGTGACATTTGGTTTACCACCCGTGGCCGCCACCGCGGAACCGGAGCCATCGGAATGGGTGATTGTGCTATCGGTGAGCGTGAAGAAGCCGATCGAGTCAGTCACCGTTACGGCGGTGGGATTATCGCTTAGTTTGGCGTTTCCGATGTTCACGGTGCCGTCGACATCGTCGACGAGAATCCCGAGGCCCCCATCGTCGACGACAGTGTTGGAAACCGTCGCCCCGATAGGCGTGCCGCCGACGGCGATGTTCACCGTGCCACCGGTCGTGTCACGTACCTCGACCGCGTAGCCGGTCGAGGCGTCGTTCTGAATCGAGCCCTGGAACGTGACGTTCGGATCACCGCCGTCGACCACGAACGCGCCGTCAGTCATGCCCCTGATCGACGTGTTCCAGAAATTGACCCTGCCTGTCGAATCGTCGAGTACGACGCCTTGTCGACTGGCGTTGTTCTGTCCGTCCATCACGACGTTGCCGACCATGCTCGCTCCCGCAGCCCAGTCGGACTGGGTCGTCGGGCCGAATGGGGAGAGCGTGTTGGGCCGTGGCAGACCCGTCAGGTCTGCGCCCGGCAACGTGCCGATGGCTATTGCGGAGTTCTGGATCGTGAAGTTGTTGACGACCAGACCCTCCTGCAGGTTGATACTCGTGCCGGTCGGGTTTGACAGGAGCGGCGCCGAGTCGCCATCGAAGGTCGCAAGGTCGATCAGTCCGCACGTGGTGTTGATCACGAACGACCGACCATCGCCGATCAGGAATTGATTGAATGCGCCCGGCTGCGGGGTGAACGTGGTGTTGTACCCCGTGGCGGTTCCATTGCCCACGTGCACGAGCACGACATCCCAGTTGAACCTCGCCGCGGCGTTGCCCTCGGCCAGCGTGTTGAATGGCCGCTCGAACGAGCCGTCACCTCCATCGGGCGCTGTATTGTCGACGTGGATGACGTACCAGTTACGCCCGCCGTCATCCAAATTTCCGGCCGTGATGGGTGTCTGGTGGGCACGCACGATGTGCTCGTTTCGCATCATGGGCTGCTCGATCTGATCGGGCACCGAACGCCTCCGGCTTCCACCCATCCGATACGTCAGCCGCGCGAATCCTGTCCAGTCGAAGAAACTGTCGTTATTCGCCTGAATGGAGAAGTCCCAGTTCTCCTTGAGCGTGAGATCGAGGCGGGTGTACACGCCACCGAACCACGGCACGATGTCCTCGCCGTCGAGCGGGCCGGCCGTCCAGTCGTATCGGGCGTTTCCGAGTGCGTAGCCGCCGACGCTCACCATGCCCGCCCAATCCGTGAGGCCCGGGATGTACGCACCCACCTCGAGGTCCACCCCGGACAGGGCGGCATCGAGACCGTAGTCACACATCAGGAAGTTGCGGAAGTACTGCACTCCCGGATTACCAGCCGTGTAGCCTGTGGTGCCCACGGGCATGTAGCCGTTGCTGCGAATGTTGCCGTAATCGGTGAGGAACTCGAGGCTCACACCGACCTGGTTGTAGGCGTGCCCGAACTGCCCGAAGTCATAGATGCCGTCCATGCCCGCGACGGGGTACTGATTCTGATCGCCGTCGTAATCCCAATAGACGCCGACACCGAGTACCGAGCCTCCGACGAACTGCTTCCGGACGAGCCCGAGGTTCGAAAAGAACCCTCCATATTCGGAGAGATGACCGCGCAGATCCGCCGACCAGAAGCCGCCAAGATCATCCTCGGCATACGGGATGAACCCACCAAGGGTCATGTAACTGCCGTTATAGCCAAGCCCGCGATCGGCGAAGTTCAGGCCGTAGTAGAGATAACCGGGGCCATACTGATTGAGATTGCTCAGACCCATGACGGCATTGTTGATGACACCTCCGGTGGGCGACATTCCCATCTGTCCCATCTGAGCCTGGACCTGCCTTGCTGGGGAGATCGCGGTCGCCGCTAGGGCGAGCCACTCGGCGGCTCGCGTGCCATGGGCGGCGATTCGGCGGGCGCGCCGACGGATCGCCCGCTTCAGCGATCGCAACCGTGCGGCCCTTCGCAGGGCGGCACGGCTTCGCCGCCGCGGTCGCTCGTAGTTGGGCGCCTGCAGGCCTGGATTGGGTGTGGTGCTCATCGCTGTCGCGTCCCCAACGGTTGGCCGGACTCCCGGGAAACGGTCTCCCGCTCACGAAAACCGGCATGATCGTCAGGGTTGATCGGCGCGGCACGACCGCGACCATGAGCATTTTCGCTAGATGACCCGTGCGAGGCAGACTCCTCGCGAACGCCCTAGGCCACGCAGCCGTCCTGCGTTATCAGTGATGCTGACCCGCTCGTTCCACACGAAAACGACTGACCGAGTCGGTCATCCGAGAGGCCGAATCGACAAGCCGGGCCGCGGCCTGTTGGAACTCGCCGAGGGCGGCGGCCGCGGCCACGGAGCCATCGGCGAGCGCCGCGAGCGACTCGGTAATCTGCCCAGCCCCGAGGCTCTGGGCTTCCATGCCGGCTTCGACCTGTTCAAAGCGGTCGGTGAGCCCTCGCACCGTTCCGATCACCTCGGAGAACCGTGCTCCGACGGCAGACACCGTCGAGACCCCAGCTTCCACCTCCTGTGAAAACCGCTCCATATCGGCGACCCCGGCGGCGACGGCCTCCTGCATCTGGGCCACGAGCCGCTCGATGTCGAGTGTCGCCACCGCCGTTTGATCGGCAAGCCTTCGAATCTCCCGGGCGACCACCAGGAATCCGAGCCCGTGCTCGCCAGCCTTCTCGGCCTCGATCGCGGCGTTAATTGAAAGCAGGTTGGTCTGATCGGCAACCTTGGTGATCGTCGTGATGACGGCCGTGATGGCCTCGGCCCGTTGCTGGATCTCGGTCAGCCTCGTGGCAACACCAACCGTCGCGGAGGCGAAGGTGTCCATGGTACGGGACAGGACCGCGATATCATCCTTTCCGGCATCGGCGGCGGGCGCCGGCTGCGGCGCGGGCGCTGCACCGCCCGGCATGGTTGTAAGCACCGCCCGGCCCGGGGGCGCGCTTTGGGGGCGCGCCGCCGGCGCCGCGGAG
>JBJTBB010000129.1:0-4354 GCA_046091125.1 Planctomycetaceae bacterium | reverse complement strand
CCCCGCGCTTTTCGCCCCCGCGGTGATCGAGTTCAGGATCCTCGAAACCGGCCACCGTCTCCGATTCGGCGGGCTTTCGGCGGACGTCCTGTCACGGTCTCTGGGGATGGATGTGGGCTCGGGCGATCCCGGTGTTCGATGACGTCCCTGTCGATCGCCATCTTGGGCGACCCGCGAGGCTGGCACGCTCGCCGTCTTCTCGAGGCGGCGAATCAACGGGGCCATTCCGCCAGCATCGTGCCCTGGGAGACCATGGGCACTGAGGTCGTGACCGGTGGGTCCACAGCGGAAGAGCGATTCGAACCACCAGCTCTCACCGCCGCCGAGGTGATCGTCGTGAGAGGCATGCCCGGCGCGTCACTTCGCGACAGACCCGGAGGAGGACTCGAGGAAATACTCTTTCGGATGAATCTGCTCGGGCGACTTGAGGCGTCGGGACGACGGGTCGTGAATCGCCCCAGGTCCCTTGAAATCGCCATCGACAAGCATCTCTCTCTGGCGCTGTTGGCTCGGGCCGGCATCCCCGTGCCCCGTACGATCCTCGCCCAGACTCCCGGCGGCATCCGTGCGGCGTGGGAGTCCCTCGGGCGTGACGCCGTCGTGAAGCCGCTTTTCGGTTCCGGGGGGCACGGTCTCAGACGGCTGACGCACGAAGGCGAATTGGAGACGCTGCTGGCATCGCATCGGGACGGCGATGTTGTTTTTCTGCAGGAATTCGTGCGACACCCAGGCTGGGACGTTCGGGCATTGGTCATCGGCGGAGCGGTCCACACGATGCGGCGTTCCGCCGCCCCCGGCGAGTGGCGGACCAACCTCGCGCTCGGAGGACGAGGCACACCTTTCCGGGTGCCAGCGGCATGGACCGATCTGGCCCTCCGAGCGAGCATCACCATCGGCACGGACGTTGCGGGAATCGACCTCCTCCCCATGCCAGACGGCAGCGCCGTGGTGTGCGAGGTCAATGCCGTCCCGGGATGGCGCGGGCTCTCTTCAGCCCTTGGTTTCGATCCGGCCATCAACGTCATTGGGTTTCTCGAGGGCTAAACCCCCGCGATCCGAAAACAACCCAATCCTCTCTTTCTGCCTCTCCGTCGTGGTTGGTTCGATTTGCGACTGAAAACCGGCAATTGCCGATCGCCGGACCGGACACTCTGGCAATGAGAATCGAGGTGTCTGCCTCATTCCTAGGCACGCCACCCCCTGCACAGCGCTAGCGCAGGACTGCCCGTTTCGAGGCAGCATGCCGTTCATGAGCAGAAGTTGTTGGCGGACAAAGGCTTGCAGCGATTGCTTGACTGCATCGCAAGCATCAGGCGAGGGAGTTCAAGGGGACCGCGGCCAGGGAAGGCCCGGGCCCCGTTGAGCCCACTGCCCCAAGGAGGCTCGCGTTTCATGGATGATGGAGTACGGATTGGGTCCCTGTTCGATCATTCCCAAAAACAAACCGGATCGATCGGCAGCGGTTTGGCGTCCCGCGAACCTGCCTGTCTGCATCGGGATGGGCCGAGGTCGCCCTCTCTTGCCCAGACTTCCAGCCCTTCTCTGGCGGGGTCGGTGGCAGTTTTGGAAGTTGCCGAGAAGCTCTATCGCATGGCACCAGAATGGGTGGTCTTTTTTCGCGAAGTCCTCGGTGTTGATGGAATTGTCAGGCGCACGTTTTGTCGCCCTGACTCCCTCTCCAGATTTGAGTGCTCGCCGGAATACGCCCGAATCAGGGAGATGCTCGACGATCTACGGCGTCGCCAACAGGAACAGCCGTTAGAACGCCACAAACATCGGGTGATCACCGTGCGTATGCCCCGGGAATTGCATGAAACACTGAAAGCCGAGGCTGATGAACTGCGGGTGAGCATCAATACACTCTGTATCTCGAAGCTGATGAAGCTGCTCGATGCGGACGGGCGACGTGAAGTTGCGAACGCTCACCGGCCCCGCCCCCCACGAAGGCATGCACCTCCGCTGGACGGAGTCAGCCCTCCGAGAATCGTGCCCCGCTAAAGCATTTTGTCGGTGGTGCCCAGCGACGGGTGCATCATTAGCTGGGGCTTGGGCGGTCGTTACGAAAAGATCGTTGCGAAGAGAAGAGAACAATGGACGACTTGAATCGGAGCGGACCGGGCGACCGCCGGCCCCCCCGTGGGCGGGAGGAAAGTCCGGGCTCCAGAGGGCACGATGGTGGGTAACGCCCACCGGCCGTGAGGCCAGGGACAGTGCAACAGAGAGAAGACCGCCAGCGTCGGGGTCTCCCGACATTGGTAAGGGTGAAACGGTGAGGTAAGAGCTCACCAGCAGACCGGGTGACTGGTCTGGCTCGGCAAACCCCATCGGGAGCAAGGCCAAGCAGGAGATTTGCCTTGGGCGGTAAGGTCCAGGCGCGGGGCGGCCCGTCCCGAATTGGTCTCCGGGTAGGCTGCTTGAGGTGCAGGGCAACCTGTACCCTAGAGAAATGGTCGCCTACCGACATTCCGTCGGTACAGAACCCGGCTTACAGGTCCGCTCCGATTCAAATCGTCTGAACGGAAACTTATAGCGAAACGTACTCATTGTCCAAGCCTTGCAATGAGAGAGGTCTCCGCGGCGGTTTCCAGGCTCCGGATTCGTTTTGACGCTTGAAGTGCTTCCGACTACAGTCTCCCTTCCCCTAAAAGAGGCAGAAGGTTTTACATGTACGGCGAGTTGATCCCCAGCGGAGGCGGCGACCCCATTCCCTTGCTCAAGCGGTCGCTGTCGATCGGTCGGCGCGAGAGCAGTGACATCGTGTTGCGGTTTCCAAACATATCTTCAACGCACTGCGCACTCACCCTTTCAGGGGGATACTGGTTCATCGAGGATATGGGCAGCAGCAACGGCACGAAGGTCAACGGCGTCAAGGTAAAGCAGCAGCGCATCGCCCCGGGAGACACCCTGACCGTTGCCAAACATGAATTCACGCTGCACTACGAGCCGGCTCGCCTCGGGGCGAAAGCCGTCCCGGCAGACCTCGATTCCCTCCAGCAAGATGTCTTCGGCCGTTCACTGCTTCAGCGCGCCGGTCTGGAGTCGAAGCCAGGCGATTCACCCCGCCCCCGCCGTAGGAAGTGACAGAGGGGAAGTGGCGATGGTGGCATCTGCCGCGGCTCTCGCTCCCCGAGGACGGCATCAGTGAAGCCCCGGAAACACCGAGTCGAATTCAGGCGGAATCGTTCCCCTCGCCCAAGGTCGGGAGACCTGACCCGATCGTCCGCCGACGCCGATGGACCGGATCTGCTGCTTCCCGACGAGAGGATCACGGGAAAGGGGGACCTCTCTCGGAAGCGGACCGTCGTCGGACGATCCTCGGACAGCCGTGATGCACTTCCGGTTCTCCCCACGGCCCCAGGGGCCTGTCAGGGACGCGTGTTGCTCGTCCATGGTCTCACAAGCGACGTCGAACGCACTGACGGCGTCGTCGTCCGATGCACGATCAAACGGATCCTCAAGACCATGCTGACCCGACAGCGTACGGTGTTGACGGCCGGCGATCGAGTGGAGTTCATCGGTGATTCTTCCGGCGGCGTAATCACGGCCATTCTTCCCAGGACTTCTGCCCTCTCCCGAACGAGCCGTGGCCGCCTGCACGTCATCGTCGCCAACGTCGACCAGGTGATCATCGTCGGCAGCGCCGCTGAACCGCACCTCAAGCCCGGACTCATCGATCGATTGATCGTCGCCGCGGAGACGTCCGGCATCAGACCGATCATCTGCATCAACAAGGTGGACCTGGTCGATCCTGCCGAACTGGTTCCTCTTGCCGGCATGTATGCCCGAATGGGCTATGCGACCCTGCTCTGCTCGACTCGCAATGGCATGGGAATCAGCCGCCTAGCGGCCGAACTGCCGGGCCGCGTGACCGCGGTCGTCGGACAAAGTGGCGTCGGGAAGTCGTCCCTTCTCAACAGCGTTTGTCCAAACCTCGACCTCCGAGTGGCCGAAGTCAGCAGCGACAACCAGAAAGGGCGCCACACCACGACCACGGCCCGGCTGCTTCCACATGACTTTGGCGGTCACTTCGTGGACACACCAGGAATCCGACAGTTCCAGTTGTGGCAAGTCGTCGGGGCGGAGGCATCTTCGTCGTTTCGCGATATCCGCCCTTTCGCAAACAACTGCCGCTACCCGAACTGCACCCATTCACACGAGACCTTCTGTGCCGTGAAGGATGCCGTCGCCGACGGGCTGCTTGATACTGGCCGCTGGGCGAGTTGTTCGCAATTGGTCCGCGAAGGCGTGGACGGCTCCTCAGACCCTCAGGCCTTATACTCGGTGTTGTGAAGGATCCGACGCGAACCACCGGAGTGCAGTGCGAACGGGCGTTGCTCGCGGGCGTCTTGCTCGG
>JBJTBB010000128.1:0-4668 GCA_046091125.1 Planctomycetaceae bacterium | reverse complement strand
CTCGACTCGAAGCTCGAAATCCTCCATGCCGACGGGGGGCCGGTCGAGCAGGTGGTGCTGCAGGCCGTGCGTGACTCCTGGTTCACCTTCCGCGGCAAGGACTCGCAGCAGTCCGATGACTTCAGACTTCATAACTGGATGGAAATGGAACTGGACGAATACCTCTACGCGTCCGGAGAGGTCGTGAAGCTCTGGCATTATCCGCGGGGGCCCGACTCAGGCTTTCGCGTCTATCCCGGCGAGGGTCCCCGGCATCTCTTCTTCGGCTCGACGGGCGTGACCCATGCCCTTGGCGAACCGGCCTGGATCGTCCGTTCGCTGCCACCCGGCTCGCAGCCGCCACCCAACGGCCTGCCCACCTTCCGGCTGCCCTACGTCAACGACGACGAGTCGGGCCGACGGCTGGGCAGCGACTCGCAAATCCTGTTCGATCCCCCCGCCGACGGTGACTACGTCGTGCGGGTCACCGACGTGCGGGGGCTCGGGGGTGGCGCACAGAATGACTGGCGGTACACGCTCCATGTCCGCTCGGCCAACCCATCGTTCGAGGTCGCCGTCGGTGGACGCGATCCCAAGGTCGCGCCCGGCAGCGGCCGGGAAATCTCCTTCACGCTCACCCGAATCGAGGGATTCGACGGACCGGTCACCATCTCCGCCAAGGGTCTCCCGCCGGGGTTCACGTTCCACGGCCCCGCCGAGATCGCCGGCGGCCAGCGGCAGGCCTTGGTCGTGCTCTCGGCAGCGGCCGACGCGGTCGCCCCTGGAGCGGAGGCCGATGCGGCTGTCGTTCTGGAGGCATCCGCCCGAATCGACGGTCACGACGTGGTACGGCCGGTGGGCACGCTCGGCGACATCCACCTCACGGCGGCCCCAAAGGTCACGGTCGAAATCCTGCCCGCAGACGGCAGGCAGCCGGTCGCAGGATCACCCGTCGAGTTCGCGATTCGGCCGGGCGAGACCATCGTGGCCAGGGTCAGGGCAGTGCGACATGATTTCAACGCCCGTATCGAACTGGGAAATGATGCTGCCGGCCGCAATCTGCCGCATGCCGTCTATGTCGACAACATCGGCCTCAACGGCCTGCTCATCGTCGAGGGTCAGACCGAGCGAGAGTTCTTCATCACGGCTTCCCCGATTGCCAAGGCCTGCCGAAGGGCCTTTCACCTGACGACGTCGGCCGACGGAGGACACGCCTCCCTCCCGGCGGTCCTGACGGTCGTGCCGTAGCCACGCCGACCGGATGGCACCCTGAGGGTGACTGCATACACTCCGACATACCCTCCGAAGCCGACGGCCGACGCCGAGCGATGTTTTCCACCCACCACCACCCCGCCCGCCGGCTCACCCCTTGAATCCAGGTTATCTCTACGCCGCTGCCGCCTTTTTGCTTTGGGGCGTCCTGCCGACATATTGGAAACAGCTCGACGCGATCCCCACCTCACAACTCGTGGCGCACCGCGTGGTCTGGTCGATCGCCATACTCATGCCCCTCGTGGCTCTCACCGGTGCCGGTGGAAGCATCTGCACGGCGTTCATGAACCCGGGGTTGCTCGCCCGCCAAGGGCTGGCGGCGATCTTCGTGTCGGCCAACTGGCTGGGATTCGTCTGGGCCGTGACCCACGGACGGATGATCGAAAGCAGCCTCGGGTATTTCCTCAATCCACTGCTGAGCGTGCTCGTTGGTGTCGTCGTCCTTGGTGAGCGGCTGCGGCCCATGCAATGGATCGCGATCGTCATCGCGGCGTTGGGCGTGACCTGGCTCGCGGCCCAATATCATCACTTCCCCTGGATCGCCCTTTTCCTCGCGGGCACGTTCTGTCTCTACAGCCTCGCCAAGAAGCAGACCTCCCTCGGGGCGGTGCCCTCGCTCACGGTCGAGACACTGCTGCTCGTCGTGCCCGCCTCGCTGTTTCTCATCGGCGAGCATGTTGCCGGGCGGGGCTCCTTCGGCCGCTTCGGCTGGCGAGACGACCTCCTCATCGCCTTCTCGGGAGTGGTCACCGTCGTCCCACTGTTGTGCTTCGCGGCGGCGGCGAGAAGGATCCCACTATCGGCCATCGGCTTGATGCAGTACCTCGGCCCTTCGCTGCAGTTCCTGCTCGGAGTATTCGTCTATGCCGAGCCCTTCGATGCCGCCGATCTGATGGGCTTTGCAATCGTCTGGACGGCCCTCTTGCTCTACGTGATCGACGACCTCCGCCGACTCACGCTGGCAAGGCCGGTCGACATCGCGGCTGACTCAGTGCACTGACCCGACGGCGCTCGCTCGCGTCGAATGGCCGTTCGATCCGCCACGCAATGAGGCGATCGGGCAATCCGCCCGTCAGGAGAGCTGCCAATCGAAAACCGCCAACTCGGGGCGCGATCCCAGTCGGAAAGGGATCACCGAGGTGCCGACACCCCTCGACACGTAGAGCGGCGGCGGCCCCGTCGCTTCGCCGCGTCTATACCATCCCGCCACGTACCGCCCGCTGCCCGAGGGAAGCACGATCGGCAGACCCAGGGGCGACACCTGACCGCCATGCGTGTGTCCGGACAGCACGAGGTCGGCGCGAGCGAGCGACGACTGGCCGAGCCGATCTCGGAGGGCGGGGCAATGGGCCAGGATCAGGTGATTCGGAACGCGGGAGGCGGAGCCCCGGACCGCATCTGGATCGGGCCTCCCCATCCGCAGGTCGTCGAGCCCGGTGATTCGGATCGCCGAGGGGCCGTGTTCGACCACGACGGACCGGTTCACGAGCCAGTCGATCCCCAACGTCTGGCAGAGGCTGTCGATCTCCGTCATCGGCACGCCAGAGGCATATTCCCAGTTGCCGGGAATGGCAAAGGACGGCACGCCCGGACAGCGATCGAGAAATTCCCGGAGCGGCGACAGGCCCCTCTGAGAGTCGAGCATGTCACCTGTATGCACGACGATGTCCGGCCGGAGGGTCGCGACCATGTCGAGCACCCGCGTCTCGAAGTCGCCGAACGCGCGGATGTGCAGGTCGCTCACCTGGACGATTCGGAGCGATCCGGGCTCACGCAGTCGCGAACCGGAACCACCGACAGCGTGAACACTGGTCTCGAGGAAGCTCGGTGTCAGCAGGAAGCCGTCGACGAGTCCAATGGTGGGCAGGGCCGTCGCGTCGACCGCAGCGGTCATCCAACCGCGTCGTCCGAAGCGGGCGGCTCGTCGCCCGGCCTCGGGGCCGGCGGACACGTGTGGGGCAACCTCACCGTACAAAAAACGACCCTACCGCGCGAGGCCCCAGGGCGGTACGCCGTTTTCCTGCGAAAATGATCGCTTTCCGGGGCGATCAACGCGACACTCGCCGTGGGCCGACCATTCGCCGCGGGAGAGTAGCCCAATTTGACATCTGACGCGTGTCAGTCCTCGGGCTTCTCACCCTCGGGAGCCATCTTCACGACGCGGGGATCGAAGCGTCCGATCGTTTCGACGAGGTCGGCCTGTGCCGCCATCACTTCGTCGATGTCCTTGTAGGCGTAAGGAACCTCGTCGATGCCAGCGCTGAGCAGATCGACTCCTCGACGGCTGAGCAGGTCCCTGACCTGTGGCCAGCGATAGGTCTCCCGAGCCTTCGTGCGGCTCATCCGACGGCCCGCTCCGTGACTGGCCGAGTCGAGCGACGAGGATCCTCCACGCCCGCGGACCACGTAGCCGGGCGCCGCCATCGAGCCGGGAATCATCCCGAGCACTCCAGCACCGGCCGGCGTCGCTCCCTTGCGATGCACCACCACCTGGCGTCGGAACCCGTCGATGTCGTGCCACTCCCTCCATGCGAAGTTGTGGTGGTTCTCGACGCCTCCGATCACTTCCGCCCCCAGCCGCTCAGCCAGATGCCGATGGATGACCGCGTGATTGGCGGCTGCGTACCGTCCCATCAGTTCCATCGCCTGCCAGTACTCCAACCCCTCGTGGGAGTCGAGCGGCAGCCAGGCGAGGTGCCGCATGTCGCGGGGCAGGGTGGGGTGCCGCTGCATCGCCAGACGCGAGTAATGGTCACAGACTGCGGCGCCCGTCCCCCTGGATCCGGAATGCGACAAGAGCGCGAGATAGGTGCCGGCGCCCGCGAGTGCGAGTTCGGCGGCGCCTTCGGCGTCAAGCTGGATCGTGCCGAATTCGACGAAGTGGTTGCCGCTGCCGCTGGTCCCCAACTGCGAACGAGCCCGGTCGCGCAGACCGGCCGTCACGGGGGAAACATTCCAGTCGTCGTCGAGGACCGCATGCTCCCGCGGCCGCATGCCATGGGGATCTCGACGGCCTCCGAACTCGGCCCCGACCCCAAACCGAGTCTCCCGCTCGATCGCGAGGGCGAGTTGATCCCGCTTGGAGTCGAGCCAGCCCACGGGAAGATCGAGCACAGACAGCTTCATGCGGCAGGCGATATCGACGCCGACCGCATAGGGGATGACCGCATTGTCGGTCGCCAGCACGCCGCCGATCGGCAGGCCGTAGCCAACGTGGGCATCGGGCATCAGCGCTCCAGCGGTCGCCACGGGCAGCCGCATCGCGGCCCGCATCTGCTCGATGGCCTGCTCGTCGATGTCGGCACCCCACTGGCGCCAGCACGCCGGCTCGTCGCGCATTGGCGGGGTCGCACCGGCGGACGCCTGTTCGCGCCGCAGTTTGGCGAGCGCCTTCGCAAAGCCGCCGAGGTGCGGATC
>JBJTBB010000127.1:0-3237 GCA_046091125.1 Planctomycetaceae bacterium | reverse complement strand
TACGCGGCCAGCGCGGCCGATGCACGGCGCAGCGACGCGTCGCTGGCTCTTGCGACCTCGTGCGCGCGTGTGATCGGGATGGATTCGACAAGATGCCGGGGTCTCCATGCGCCGATCGATCCATCGAACTCACGACCCAATTCGAGCGTGGCCGCCTCCAGTGTGCCGTCGAGCCACCACGGCAACGGATCGTGCCGCGGCGGCAGCATCGCCCGCCAGTTGCGCAAGAGCGGCGTGCCGGCACCCGTCGCCAAGACATCCACGTTGTCCTCGAGCGCCACGCTGTAGCCGTGTGCCGCGGCGTCGAGCGCGGTCGTCGCCGCCTCGAGCTGGGCACGATCATCGACGCCCGCCCGCTCCGCGAGCCGCTCCAGCGCCTCGGCGGCGTACCAGGCGTCCATCCGGAGTTCGAGCAATCCGACGACGATCGCGTCGCTCTCAAACTGGCTGTCGGCATCGCGCCAGCGATCCACGGATGCCCCGATGCCAACGGTCGCCGCCTCGATCTCCCGAGTGAGGTCCGCGGCACCGGAGATCGCCGTGGCGGGTGAGATGGCGGCGGGCTCACCGATCGGCCCATCGTGGACGATGCACTTCCCGTACGCCACGAGCAGGCCGCGAACCGCCGCGGCGTCGTCGTGACTGAAAGCAGCTTGAAGCTGCTCAAATTCCTGGCCGAGAAAGCTCGGTGGATTCCACGCATTCATGACATCACCCTAATCAAATTTTACGCCCTCACCGGGCGCATGCACGAGGCATCGGACATCCCTATCTACGCGTGAAACGCCTTCGCTGTGACGACAACCCGCGGAAAGTCACCATGTGCCTCCCGGAAGCGCCCGGAATCCCCGGCCGCCGTCGGGCAACTCCCGGAGTCCCCATCTTTCGTCGGAGATGCACCGGGGCTGGCAGCGGATCGCCGAATCGCCCGTTTGCTGCGGAACGACCCGCTGGTCGGAGTCCAGGCGAATCCGAAAAGCGCCGCACCGGCCGTCGTAGGACGACCACCGCCAGATGACCCGCTGGGCCATGGTTCGCCAGGCATTTCCCGGGGGGTGCTCCGCAGGATGCGGCGTCGCAAAGAAGCACGTCTTCAGGACGTTCGTGGGCGTCTGCTGCCGCCCGATTGGAACCCCGATATCGATCACGACGTAGGCGCCGCAGCGGGCGACGTGGAGCGCGGACCAGCGCCTCGAGGCCGCTACGTCGCCCTCCTGCTGCCTGCAGCGGAGCAGCCGCGGCCTGTCGGCGGCACCGGCAGCCCATTCGCTGATGACGCCTGCCAACTCCGTCAGGACTTCGTCCGAGCACACCGTGCCTCCCGACCTCGTGAAATCGATCAAGGCGTCGCACAGCCGGTCAGGAAGCCACCGGCGCCAGGGCTCCGCCGGGTCACCAACGTGCTTGCGCACGATCTTCATCAAGGTCCGCCGAGAGGCCACAACGGAGGCCGTCTCCAATGTCTCCCCGGCGACGGGCAGGAGCTGGGTCCACTCCGCAAACACGTCTGCGGCACCACCTGAATGCACCGGGCTCTTGGATGAGGGGCTCATCGCTCGAACTCCTCTTTGGCGCGACGAAAATTGCCGGCCCTGAGACTCTTCATCGCGAGACTCGACCGCGCACGCGCGACGTCGTAGCTCACGTTCAGGACAGTCGCGAGCGCCTTGAGACAGCCGACCTGATCGACAAGGCGACGCAGGGCGGTGATCTCGACGACCACATCCGCCTCTTCACACCACCGAGCCACCACGGCGTCTGACAAGCCATCGATGAATCCGGTCTGCACCGCGACGATGATCCGATCCACCGGCCTCGGCAAGAGCTGCTCGTATTCCGCGAGAATTGACGCCGCAATGGCTGCATGATCCGACGCATAACTCTCGTCAGCCTTACGGCTGTCCGGAATCCAATCGACTGCGTCACCGCCCACGGCAGGGCCGCAGTCTTCCGGCACCGGATTGCCCTCCTTGCGATCACAATCGACGGCATATCGAAAGAGCACAGTGGAGCACCACGCCGAGAAGGGCCGGCTTGGTTCATAGCGGCCTGTCGCATGATCCGGGCTGATGCGAATCGCAAGCATTTCCCAAACATGACCGGGCGCGCCGTCGATGATCTGCTGGGCGAGATGACCTTTCCTCGTTCGCGCGTAGCGCCTCGCGACCAACTTGGCCACTCGCTCGATTTCGAGCCGGCACTCGTCACTACACGTGCCGGTGGCGTACCACTCGGCGATCATCTGTTCGATCGTGCGGGGTTCAGCGGTCATCGGTGATACACGACGGGCCTCGTGGGATGCGGGATTACCCACCCGAGACCGCTTGGTCTATCCGACCTCGCCGACGGAGGCACCGTGCCGCCGTCACACAGAGACTCACATTTCACCGGATCGAGAAGAACTGGAAATTTTTTGAACGCGCCGTCACAGACGGTTCGTGACGCTCGTAGGGAATGGTGCAGTCGTTGATCACTACCCTCCACCGAAAGCCATTCCCATGACCATGCTCGTCACCGTCACGCTCTTTCAGATCCTTTACATGCTTCTGTGCCGGCCGTGGATCGTTCTTTGAGATCCCGCCGACCTGTTTCACCTCCTGCGTCCCATGATTTCGCCCAACCACATCCCTTGGAGTCCTTGCCATGACCATCTTCATCGCCCTGTTCGTCGCCCGGTACCTCGCCCGTGGGCTGTGGCCGTTCTGAGGAGCCATCCCGCCGCCCGCCCGTCACAGCCCGACGGCATGTGACGTATCCAGTGCAATCCGACCGCTTCGCGCATCCCCCTGGAGCCCTGCCATGAACACCCGCAACTTCGTCCTCCTCGTCGCTGCCGCTGTCACCATCTTTGCCGCCGCTGCGATGAAGTCGCAGCGCACGCCCGTCGTGGTGCGACCGGCGGCGAGCGGCGTCTATGACCGCGTGCAGCTGAGCGTGTCGGCTGCGAGCGAGCGCAACCAGGAGGCGGTCCGGCTCTGCGAGAGCGAGATCAACATGGTTCTCGCCCGCGAGTTTCCGGAGATCGAGCGCCGTTTCCAGTTCGTCGCTGCAGGCATCGAGGGCGGGCTGCAGGCGAAGGGACAACTCGCCCTCCACGTAGTCGGCCGTGTTCGAGGACCACCCCAGCTGCTCCTTCGCCAGGCGATAGATGATCGTGCAGCAGGAGCCGTAGGCGGCGACCTCCTCGGCGGCGATGTTCGCCCGCCGCTCGATCTCCGGAAACTCGCGGGCGAGAAC
>JBJTBB010000126.1:0-2735 GCA_046091125.1 Planctomycetaceae bacterium | reverse complement strand
CAGGTGAGCGGCTCGAAAAAGAGCATGTCGCTTGTGTCGTAGTCGGTACTGACGGTTTCGGGGTTCGAGTTGACCATCACGCTCTCGATCCCGAGTTCCTTGAGCGCAAAACTCGCGTGGCAGCAACAGTAGTCGAATTCGAGGCCCTGGCCGATGCGATTCGGTCCTCCCCCCAGAATCATCACCCGCTTGCGTCCGGGCTCCTTGGGTCGAACCTCGTTCTCCTCCTCCCAGGTCGAGTAGTAGTAGGGGGTCGCCGCCTCGAACTCCGCCGCGCACGTGTCGACCGCCTTGTAGGTGGCGACGATTCCCCGTCGCTTGCGCTCAGCCCGGACCTCCAGTTCGGATGCTCCGAGGAGCACGGCCATCTGACGGTCTGAGAACCCGTACTGCTTCGCCTGGCGCAGGAGCCCGTCTTCCACTGCCGCGAGGCTGCCGAGCGATCGCAGGAGGCTCTCCAACTCCACGATCTGCCGCAACTGATCGAGAAACCATGGGTCGATCGCCGTCAGGCCATGGATCTCCTCATCGGACAGCCCCGCGAGAACGGCGTACCGCAGGTACCAGATGCGGTCGGGGTCGGGCGTGGCGATCCTCGCCCGCACGTCTTCGATCGAGGGTTCCGCCGCCGTGCCCCAGAGATCCTTCCCGTCGCTGCCAAAGCCGAATGCACCCACTTCCAGACCGCGGAGCGCCTTTTGGAAAGCCTCCTTGAAGGTGCGGCCGATGGCCATCGTCTCCCCCACGCTCTTCATCTGCGTGGTAAGGCGGCTGTCGGCCTCGGGGAACTTCTCGAAGGCGAATCGCGGCACCTTCACGACGACGTAGTCGATCGACGGCTCGAAGCAGGCCTTCGTTCGCCGTGTGATGTCGTTTTGCAGCTCGTACAGCCGCCATCCAACCGCGAGCTTGGCGGCGATCTTGGCGATCGGAAAGCCGGTGGCCTTGCTCGCGAGCGCCGAGGACCTGCTCACCCTTGGATTCATTTCGATCACGATCATCCGGCCTGTCTGGGGATGCACCGCGACCGGGATGTTCGAGCCGCCCGTCTCAACGCCGACCGCTCGAATCACGGCGAAACTGGCATCGCGCATCCGCTGGTATTGGCGGTCGGTGAGGGTCATCGCCGGGGCCACCGTAATCGAGTCGCCAGTATGGACGCCGCACGGATCGAAGTTTTCGATGGAACAGATCACGACGGCGTTGTCATCGGCGTCGCGCATCACCTCCATTTCATATTCCTTCCAGCCGAGAATCGACTCCTCCACCAACACCTCACCGATCGGAGAGAGGTCGAGCCCCCGCTGGACCTTGGAGTCGAACTCCTCACGATTGAATGCCACGCCGGAACCCGAGCCGCCGAGCGTGAAGCTCGGCCGGATGACCGCGGGGAGACCGATGTCGGCGAGCACGTCGCGGGCTTCCGCCAGACTCCGCACGATCCGACCACAACAGGTGTCGAGGCCGATCTTTTGCATCGTTTGCTTGAAAACTTCGCGGTCCTCCCCCCGACGGATCGCGTCCGCCCTCGCTCCGATCATCTCCACGCCATGACGAGCGAGGATTCCCTGGCGGTCCAGTTCCATCGCGAGGTTGAGCCCGGTCTGCCCACCCAACGTCGGCAACACCGCATCGGGCTTCTCCGCCTCGATCACCCGCTCGAGCATCGCCACCGTGAGCGGCTCGATGTAGGTCCGATCCGCCGTGCCGGGATCGGTCATGATCGTGGCCGGGTTGGAATTCACCAACACCACGCGATAGCCGTCATCCCGGAGCGCCTTGCAGGCCTGTGTGCCGGAATAGTCGAACTCGCAGGCTTGGCCGATGACGATCGGACCCGAGCCGATCAGCAGGATCGTTTGAAGATCGTCTCGACGCGGCATAGAGAGGGGGAGATAAGGTCTGGCTGGCGACAAACTTCCCGAGGCTAGCATCTCCCGCGCCGCGGTTTCAATTCCCCGATGGTGCAGCGAGGGTTTCCGCTGGGTTTGTCTGAACCCGTGCCCGCATCGGCAGTCGGTCGCGAGTCCCGTCAGGGTCCTCTGCTCGGTTCACACGGGGAGTGCGTTCGCGTCGACAGACCATTCTCCCTTCGAACCGGCGCGGCTGATACACTCCCGTCCATCACGAGTACATCGGCGGAAGCATTCGCCCGCCGCGAGGGCCGCAGCATGCCGTTACCCACTCCAGCGCTCGATGCCCTTCGTGACTCCTTCCCTGAGGAGTTCCGCGATACGCGGCTCAACATCGAAAGCGTCCTCGCCTCCGAGCACTTGTCGCCGGCCCAGGCATTCGGTGTAGCGCTTGCATCGGTACGTTTTCTACGGGCGACTCCACTGGCCGCAGCGATCGAATCCGACCTGCGGGCCGGGCTTGGCGAAGCGGCCGACACCATCATTTCGGATTCGACCGCCGCGGCGGGACTGATGGCGATGAACACGGTCTACTATCGATTCCGCCACATGGTCGGGAAGGAACGCTATGCCTCGCGTCCGCCACGCCTGCGGATGCAGCGGATGGCCAAGCCTCTCACGAGCCACGCCGACTTCGAACTGATGAGCCTCGCCTGCGCGGCCCTGGCGGGCTGCGAATACTGCATCCAAAACCATGAAGCGAAACTGGTCGAGCAGGGCACTGGCGAGGAAGCCTGCCACGAGTGTGTGCGGATCGCGGCGGTCATGGCGGCCGCCGCCTGCGGGCTCGCACCCGCCTGAGTCATGCTTTCTCGCGACGAA
>JBJTBB010000125.1:0-3693 GCA_046091125.1 Planctomycetaceae bacterium | reverse complement strand
AACCGCCTCTCGAGGGAGAGCCTTCGTGGCAGGCTCGCGGTGTTCGAAGTCTGTTTTCGGGGCTGTGGTCCCTGCAGGCGGACGATTCCGGCGGTGAGTCGGGCGGTGACTCGGATCCGAGAGGCTGGGCAGGAGGTCGTCCACCACGTCGTGTGCATCGATGAGGATGACGTTTCCGACGATGCGATCCGGGCCTGGCTGACCGAGTTGGGAGGCGACGGCACGTTCATCCGTGATCCGCGGAACGTCGCCGCGAGGGAATTGGGTGTCGGAGGATTCCCCGGTCTTGCCGTGATCGGCTCCGACGGCGCGGTCGCGGATGTGCGATGGGGCTGGCATCCTCAGCTCGAGGAGGATCTTCTCGACGTGGCCCGCGCCGAACGCGAAGGCCTACCGGTGCGGGATCTTGTTGAGAAGCGATTCGAAGCGAGACTTGCCGAGTACGAGCGATCCATCGAAACCGCTTCTGCGTTCGGCCGTGAGGCGCTTCCCCCACAGGTCATCGTCCCGCGCCGTCAGCCCGACCGACTGAGGCTCGTGCGGGCCTGGCAGGCGGCGGGTATTTCACTCCCCGGGGCGGTCGTGCGGATCGATCCGTCCTCCGGTGCTCAAGCGACCGATCCGGAAGGACTCGTCGTGCTCGACGGCTGGCGGACGGTGGTCGAACTGGGACTCGACGGACACGAGCGGGGTCGACACGACCTGGAGTTGCCCACGGACGCGGTGATCGGCTACCTGCGTTCGGCCGTGGATGGTGCGGCCCGGCGCACCTGGATGGGGTGGTCGACCGGAACGCCGAAGGTGTACCTCTTCGATGCCGACTGGAAACGGATCGGTCAGATTCCACCCGAGAAGGACGTGGCCGGCGGTGTGGCCGACGCGGAACTGTGTGATCTGGACGCCGACGGCAGTCCGGAGGTGATCGTGTCCTCGTTCGGCGGCGGCCTCGAGGCGTTCCGTCTTTCCGGCGAGGTCCGCTGGCAGACGACCTCGGTCGGAACGCTCATCGATCTGGTGACTGGGCCGACGGACGACGCGGGCCGACGGGGCCTCGTCTGTGTGGATGCCAGGGGTCGAATAGTCCGGATCATGTCGGACGGCGGGGCCGTGGACCCGGTGGACGTCGGGACCGTTCGCATGCGATCGCTCGCCGTGGCACCGGTCGGCGAGCCTGTTGGAGGAACGGTACCTTCCTGGACGATGGTGGGCATCGCAGGGGGAGCGGTGGGAAGGAACACGCTTGTCGGCATCGATCCATCGCTGTCCGCTGACTGGCAGATTCCCCTGCCCGATGGCATTCACCGCGACGGGCCGGTGGAGCCGATCGCGTGGGCAGACCTGTTGGGCACGCCACGGAGGCAGTGGATCGTCGCGGCGACCGACGGGTCGGTCCTGATGGCCTGGGCGGACGGACGAGTCGTCGATCGTTACCACCACGGAGAGCCGATCACCGGCATCACGGGATACCGTTCAGGCGGTGATGGTTTCATCGTGGTGGCGACGCCGACACGGCTGGAGTCGCTCCGTCTCGATGACGTCGCGCTCGACTAGGATGCCGTCGTGAGCCGTTTTGACCGTGCGATCCGGCATCGCCGGTGCGAGCGGATTCATCCGACGCGTTTTTCCCACCTTCAATCGTCCCGCATGAATCGACCGAAAAGAAACGTGGGGGCGGAGGGTCCGCTCCCGGCGGCAAGAGCCGTGGGCAGCGACAGTCAGACGAGACCATGCAGCCATGCGATCCTTCCTCACGCTCCTCCTGTTCTCCCTGGCGACCATCGCGAGTGGGTCGATCGCCGCGGCCGGCGACATGGTGATGCTCCAGCCCATGCAGTGCTTCCCGGCAGCACCGCGGGAATGCTGCCTCCAGCCGCCCTGGCACGACAACGTACGGGCGGGAGCCTGTGATCCCTGTGCCCCGGTCGATTGCTGCCCGCCGGCATGTGGTGCGTGTGCACCGGCGTGCGATCCCTGCGGCGGGTGCTGCCGGCTGCCGTCGATGTTTCCCAGGTTGCACGCGCTGTTTTGCAACAACGCCCTGCTGTGCCCCTCACCGCCCAAGCGGCCGCAGTGCAGCCATTGCGGGGCGCCGATCGAGGGAGGGCTCTAGTTCCTCCCCGGACGGATCGCAGCGATGGCTGAGAGCGTTGGAGGGAGCGTTCCGCCGCCGCGGTGAAGCCGACCACGCTACCGGCCCCATATCCACAGCGCAAGCGCGACGGCACCCGCCCCGATGATGTCGAGGATGACACCGGCCCGCATCATGTCGGCAAGCTTGATGCGGCCCGAACCATAGACGATCGCGTTGCAGGGCGTGCTGACGGGCATCATGAACCCCAGGCTGGTGGCGAAGGTCGCCGCAAGGGCCGCCTGGAGAGGGTCGCCACCCCTGCCGGCGGCCAGCGAGATGGCCACGGGCACCACCATGTTGGCGCTGGCGGTGTTGCTCGTGAACTCGCTTGTGATCGCGGCGACGACCGTGCACGCGGCGATCAGAGCAAGTCCGCCCCCTTCGGGAACGAACGCGGTGATGGACTGGCCGATCGAAGCGGCCAGTCCGGTCTTGAACGACAGCGAGCCGAGAGCCATTCCTCCACCGTAGAGAAGCACGATTCCCCAATCGATCCGAGCGGCCTCATCCCACGTGAGAGCCCGGCGCCCGGGGCCTCCCGGGAGCACGAACAGCAAGACTGCACCGCCCAGTGCCACGACGCCCTCGGGCAGCCGCGCTGCGATGAACTTTGAAACGGGATGAGCATCGCCCAGAAAAAAGGTGACGATGCCGGGGAAGATCCAGAGAAAAGCGGTCAGCGCAAAGGCCAGCGCCGCGGATCGTTGCCCGACCGTCCAGTCACCCAGGCGTCGCCGTTGTGAGGCGACATAGTCCGCGATGCCCGGGAGACGGTCGATGCCGGCCGGAAAAAGGGTCCACGCGATCACGACCACGAACGTCGTCATACAAGCCACCAGAGGCACTCCGATAGTCAGCCAATCGGCGAACGACACGTCGATTCCCAGTTCCTGCCGGATGAATCCAAGTCAGATGAGGTTCGGTGGCGTGCCGATTGGTGTGGCGAGTCCACCGACTGATGCGGCGAAGGATACGACCAGCATCAGTCCCGCACCGAAGCGGGGATCGATCGACCGTCCACCGGGTGCCGCGCCCGCAGCCTGTTCGACGGCCACCAGGATCCCGCTCACGATGGTGGCCATCATGGCGGTGGTGGCCGTGTTGGAGAGGAAGGCGCTCGCAGATGCGCAGACGATCGCCACGGCGGCCACGATCCTGCGAGGATGCTGTCCCACCCAAGGCCGTGCGAGCACCGCGAAGGCCAGCCTGCGATCGAGTTCGTGGACGCGAATCGCCTCGGCAAGCATGAACGAACCGATGAAGAGGAAGACGAGCGGGTCGGCGAATGGGGCGAAAACATCGCGGGCTGGAGCCACTCCCAGCACGACACAGGCCGCCACGCCAGCCAGCGCCGTAACTGCCAGTGGGAGCGCCTCGGTCATCCAGAGGATTGCCACGGCTGCCAGGATCATCCCCAACCGGACTGCCTCCGGAGAAGCATCAACGGCGGCGAGGAGAGGTGTGATCATGGGTCGGTCGGCTCGAGCGTGACCCGGCGAAACAGCCAGCGGCAGTCGTAGGCCCCGAGGAAAAGCCGCCGCTCGTCGGGAGTCTTCCAGTAG
>JBJTBB010000124.1:0-7011 GCA_046091125.1 Planctomycetaceae bacterium | reverse complement strand
GATGGGTGACTGTTCACAGCTGCACTGGGTGGGGGCCGGTCTCCGGTCCGGTCGGATCCTCGTCCGAGGCAACGTCGGTCGGCACACCGGCGAGGGCATGATCGGCGGACGGCTCGTCGTGGAGGGCAACGCCGGCGATTTTCTGGCCGCCGAGATGACAGGCGGCGTGGTGCGTGTCAGCGGCAATGCCGGAGACTGCGTCGCCGCGGCGCTCGCAGGCAGTCCGGCCGGCATGCAGGGTGGACTGGTCGTCGTGGAGGGCAGCGTGGGCAACTTCACCGCGTCCCGGTTGCGACGCGGGATCGTCGCAATCGGGGGTGATTGCGGATCCGGCGCCGCTCTCGAGATGCTCGCCGGCACGCTGATCGTGGCCGGTCGCCTGGGACCCCAGGCCGGTATGGGAATGCGCCGAGGCTCCATCGTCGCACTTGGTCCGGCGCCGGTGCTCGGGTTGACCTTCCGTCGGGGTGCAGCCTGGCGGCCGACCGTGCTCGCTTTGGTCGGATCGAAGCTGAGCCGCGAGGGATTCACGGCCGCCCGGGGCATGCACCGCGACCGCCTGTATCGTCAGTGGCACGGGGACATCCTCTCGGGTGGCGGCGGGGAGGTCTTCACCTGCGATGACCGTCCGCTGACCTGACAAAAACCGCTCAAAAGCGGTCTCTGCAAGCGGTCTCTTTCGGTCACCACACTTTCCGGCTATTCTCCTTGTCCGGTTTTCCCGTATCCGTCCATGGTTCCGACATGCCCACCATCAGCCAGCTTGTCCGTCGATCCCGCAGGCCGAAGCGCAAGTTTTCGAAGTCGCCTGTGCTCGACAAGTGCCCGCAAAAGCGGGGAGTGTGCCTCCAGGTCCGCACGACGACCCCCAAGAAGCCTAATTCCGCGCTCCGCAAAATCGCCCGCGTGAGGCTCTCCAACCAAAAGGAAGTCACCGTCTACATTCCGGGTGAGGGTCACAACCTCCAAGAGCACTCGATCGTGCTCATTCGTGGAGGTCGTGTCCGCGATCTGCCGGGTGTGCGGTATCACATCATTCGTGGCGCACTCGATACCCTGGGCGTCTCGGGTCGGAAGCAGTCACGCAGTCTTTATGGAGCCAAGAAGGGCTGAGCGAGCCCCGCGTGAGCCATGGGAAAGATCACCGCCAGTCGTGAAAAACTCGCCCCGGACCCCCGCTACGGGTCGTTGCTCGCGAGCAAGTTCATCAACTGCCTCATGTTCGACGGCAAGAAGAGCGTGGCTCAGCGGGTGTTTTATGACGCCATGGATATCGTGGCCGACAAGATCACGGACGTTGAACCGATCGAGGTTTTCAATCGCGCCATCGAGAACGTGAAACCCGCCGTCGAGGTTCGCAGCAAGCGAGTGGGCGGTGCCGCCTACCAGGTTCCGATGCAGGTCAACCGCAACCGTCAGCAGTCGCTCGGTATCCGTTGGATGCTGCAGGCCGTTCGAGAGAAAAAGGGGCGAGCAACTCACGTGAAACTCGCCGAGGAAATCATGGCCGCTTTCAAACGCGAGGGCGCTGCCGTGACGAAGCGAGAGAATGTGCACCGCATGGCCGACGCCAACAAGGCGTTCGCCCATTTCGCCTGGTAGGTTTCGACGAGTTCCGCCTCCATCGTTCGCGATCGGGAGCGTGATTCGATTTTCGAATCCTCGGTCTGGCGAGGTGACGAAGAAACCTTCAGACCCGTTCGAGCCTCGTGATCCTGCCGGTGGCCACCCATTCGGCCACGTAGATCAACCCGTCCGCTGCGAAGCAGGCATCGTGTGGATGGACGAACTCCCCGTCGATCCATGCCTCAGGTTGCCCCCGTAGATTCTTGATCTCATCGAGTCGCTCGACAGCCCGACCGAGCCTCGCCACCGGCTTGTCGTCCGGTCCGAGCAGCGTGACGGAGGCCTTCAGTTCCGGTACGAGCATCAGGTTTCCGGACGTGTCGATGTTGGCCGGAAGACCAAATCCCGGGATGGTTTCGAGGTGGTTCCCTTCGAGGGAAAGAAACTGCAGCGTGTGATGGGCGCGGTCGGCCACGACGATCCGCGGTGGCCTCGCAGTGCCATCGGCCGCCATCCTCCGGTCGATCCAAATACCATGCGGGGTGTTGAATGTCCCCTCGCCTTTTCCTTCACCACCGAACGACCTCACCCAACGGGCATTCGTATCGAACTGGTGAATGACGAATGACCCGTAGCCATCGACGAGCAGAAAACCGCCGTCGTCGAGAAAGGCGAAATTCGTCGGCAGAAAGCCCTTCCGGCTCCAGTTGGGCTTCGTGGAGAGATCCTCGCCTTCGGCGTAGGCGCCCGACTCCATGGGGGCCTTGCGGTACCAGACGACCTCACCCAAGGTGGTGAGCTTCGCGAACGATTTCACTCCCTGATACCCGCAGACGTAGAGAAATTCCTCGCTGCCCTCGCGGCGGATCTCGATGCCGTGGCCTCCTCCCTGGAATTGGCTGCCGAAGGCCCTGACAAAACGGCCCGTGGGATCGAAGACGAAAATGGCTGGATGGTCCTTCTGATCGGCCCTGCCCTCGTGAATCACGTACAGGTTGCCCGCGGCGTCCACCGCCACACCATGGGTCGTCTGCCAGGTGAAGCGTTCCGGGAGTTGCGGAAAGTTGTGCCGCACCCGGTAGGTGTGCTCGCCAGTGCCGATCAGCGTTTCGTTCCCGACTTTTCTCGGTCCCGTATCGGCGGGCGTCTCATCGGCCCAAGTTCGAGTCACTGACACCGCAGCGACAGCGGTCACCGCCTCTAAGAAGCCACGACGTGTTTGAAGCCTGTTCATCGAACCCTCCCGCTCCCCTGAAATTCCCGAATAATCGATCAATGACTCCCCAGAATACGCGTCCGACGCACGCCCTGCGAGTCAACGCTTGTTCGCTATCTTCCGCAGCCGAAATAACCTGCAGAATCCATTCCGTCGAAGCCGATGGTCTCCCGGGCGGGGTTCGTGATCCCGACCGCCCCCGGAGCGCTCGTTCGATGAAGCCGCAGGCTCTACGGTTCGCGGCGATCGTCGCTCTCTTCGCACTCGTTGAGCTGTTTGCCCCGGCTGCTGCGGTCCATGCGACCTTGGACGAGTCCGCCGCCGTCGAACCGATTCCCGGTCCGGTGGAGATGGCCGAGGAGGGCGCCGTCGCTCTCTCCGACAGCGAGATGGCTGATCCGCTCGAAGAAGCCGTGATCGAGGCCCGCCTGAAGGAAATGGTCGATGCGGCGGTCGAGGCGCAGCTCGCGGGCATTCCACGGCCGCGATACATCCCCGCCACCGACCTCGTGCCGCCGCGCGGGCTGCTGCTCCTTCAGAACGACGCCAGGAAGGGGCAGTTTCCCTTCGCCATGGCACTCGGCGGCTACATGCAGATCCGCTGGTTCGAGTTCGCTCGCGGTGCGACCGAGTGGTTCGACGCGGCCGGTCAGCGACGGCTGATCAGCAACATCAACACCTTCAACATCCATCGATTCCTGCTTTCGTTTCATGGACACGTGGTGGACGAACGAATGCTTTACAACTTCGCCCTGTTCGGCACCACGAACGTCGGCATCCGCTCGGGGGTCGTGCCGATCGGCCAACTCGGCTGGAAGTTCGACGACGCCGCCACCGCCGCCGTCGGCATGACACAGGTACCGGGCTCGCGGGAGTGGATGCTCTCATCCCAGTGGACTGTGGGCGTCGACCGCAGCATGGCCAACACCTTTTTCCGCCCCGGCTTCAGCCCCGGAGCGCTCGTGCTTGGCGACCTGGCCGACGACACCGTCCATTACATCGCCGGCGTCTGGAACGCGATCGACGGCGGTACGACGGGCGTGCTGCGGCGGGGCACGTCGATGGCCTGGGTTGGAAACACGTGGTGGGAGCCCTGGGGGCCTTTCGGACTGGGCCCTGCCGACATGGAGCACCGCCGAAATGCGGTGATCCGCCTGGGCACGAGCGGCGTCTACGCCCCGACCTTCGCCACGCTGCTACCGGGCAACAACCCGGAAGACACCATCGTGCGGCTCTCTGACGGTACTCCACTCACCCTGCCGGGCGCCCTCGGACCGGACGAGGCGAGAGTGAGTCGCTATCTCTACCGCCTGGCCACGGTCGACGCCGCCTGGAAGTGGAGAGGGCTCGGCGCGAGCATGGAGTACTACTTTCGGATGCTCGACGACTTCGCCGGCAGCGGCACGTTCGACCGCTCGAGCCTGTTCGACCATGGCGGCATGGGGTATCTCTCGTGGTGTTTCGTGCCCCGCACCTACGAGGCCTACGCTCGGTCGAGCGTGGTCACCGGGCCCTACGGGACGGGGCAGGAATACGGCGGGGGTCTCAACTGGTACGTCAATCGCTCGCGGCAATCGAGGCTGACGCTCGAGGCCATCCACATGCACCGTAACCCGGCCCAGAACTTTCTCTACCCCTACCGTGCGGGCTACACGGGCACGGCAATCCAGACGCAGCTGATGGTGATCTTCTAGGACGATTCACTCGCCGCGATGGAGCGTGGGATCGAACCAGGTCGCCCAGTCGGCAGCCCGACCATCGCCGGAATCTTCCGTGACGAGTTCCAATTCGGATCCGCCCGTCAGGTCGACATCGTAGCGGGCCAGTTCGCCGGGCCGCAGCGTCTTCGATCGGAAAACCTCCTTGCCATCGACTCGGATGGCACACACGATCGATCCTCCCTGCTGCACGGGCAACCCGCAGGATCCCGAGAGACGTTTCCAGCCTCCGGCGAGCCGGTAGCGATGTCGCGCGGGAGCGTGGGCGTAGATTCACGTCTCGAAGCCCTCGCCCGCCGCGAGCAGGAGCGCGTCGCGTCTGGGGAGCCTGTCATACGTCGGCCTCGCCCAGCCCACCGAGACATCTGCGGGCAGGATCCGTGAAAGCGGGATCGATCGCCGATCGGCGGGCACCGCCGCCGCGTCCACCTGCTCCCGGTCCAGAGAGGCTGCTGCGAGCGCGGCGGTTGCAAGCCGACGCGCAAGCGAGTCTTCCGGCAACAACTCCAGCGCCCGAGCGGCGGCGACCGGTCCATCCCGATCCAGCGCCTTGAGGAAGCCTTCGCAGGCCAGCCCCGCCTGCATCGCCGCGACGTCGACGGATCCATCACCCTCCACGCGATAGGGCATCTCGAGCGACGTGATGCCGCCGTTGGCGTGGCAGGCGACCAGTCGCATGTCGGCCGTGCGATCCTCCACGAACGCATCGCACAGGATGCTGAACCCTGTTTCTTCAGGCCCGCGATCGGCGAGGGTCGAAAGCTCACCGACGCATGTGCGGGCGTCGTAGTCTCCACCCCCTTGCGGATCGAGATAGGCGATGACCGCATGCACCGGGATGTCGGATCGAATCCATCCGGTGAGCCTGAAACTCGATCCATCGAAACCCCGCTCGAGCGCGAGCCGCTCGAATCGTCCGTCGGGATCCTTGCCGAGCCCCTTGACCGATCCCGTGAACTGCGGATGGGCAGCCAACCGCAGCGAATGGGCGAGTGTCAGGAACGATCCCTTGCCCTCCTGACGGAGTTCATCTCCATAGGTTCGGTTTCCGGAGCCCATGAGCGCCGTGCCCAGAAAGGCCTCGTCCGGACGCTCGCGACAGTGGGGCAGCCCCAGCGCGTGCCCCAGTTCGTGGGCGATCCCACCGATGAATATTGAGTTGTGCTTGCCCAGCGAGATCCGCCCGTACTGTCCGTCGTCAACGATCGGCTCCCGCAGGCCGAGGTTCAGGATGTCGAGTTCGGCCGAGTCGAGCTGCCAGGCCGTGCCGCCGGCGGCGTCGCCTCCAGCGTAATACGGACTCTTATGGCGGAAGACTCCGGTGTCGGCATTCCAATCGACGAGATTGGTGAAAATCATCACGGTTTCGCGGGAAGCATCGATGCCAGCGGCCCGCAAGACCGGCACGCATTCCTGTCGGATGCGATTGCCGTCGGGCATCCCGTAGTCGGCGAAGACTCCCTCCGCGACCACCTCGTGCACGACGAGTCTTCCGACGTCGTCACGGGCGAGCCGGACGGATCGTCGCCCCAAGCCGTGCCGCTCCATCCAATCCGCGTAAAAGCCCTGGATGTGGGTGAGAATCCGATCGAGTCGCTGCCGGTGGCCTTCTGCAAAATCCCGGTCTTTGCATCGCCAGCAGACGACGTGCAGTAATCGCTCGGCAGGCATCGGATTGGATTGGTGATACGCCGCGAGAATCCTGCTTGCCTCGGCCGCCGCAGGCCGGACGGCTCCGAGGAACTCTTCCTCGGAGGACGCCGGAGCATTTGGACGAGCCTCACACATCTGCCGCCCTTGGAGCCCGAGTGAGATGACCATCGCGCCAAGCGCCACCCGAGCGACAATGGTCGTGCAAGCGGAAGCGATCGCCGCCCATCGGTCAGCTGTCATCTATCACCTGACCACGACGCGAACCGGCAGGAGCATGAGCGGCCGCTCCGACGCCAGTAGGCTCAGGGCATCGGCGACGGGCGCGAGGGCCTCGATGAGCCCTCCCTCGAGCACACCCGGTGGAAGTCCCCGGGCTAGGAGTCCCGCAGCAGCGAGACGAACCATTGGATCGGCGGCACCCGTCGATCCACCGAAGAGATCCTCGAAGAGGCCACGGGGTTCGGGCAGGAGGACTCGCTCGACCGCGTCACCGTCGGCGATACCGGCGAGTCTCCTGGCTTCGGCGACCGCGTCCTCCAGTGTGCCGAGTTGATCGACCAGCCCCATGGCGAGGGCCTGCCGCCCCGTAAACACCCGTCCCTCGGCCAACTCCGGCATCCGGGCGATGTCGATCCGACGCCCCTCGGCAACCTTCATGGTGAACAGCCTGTAAATGTCCTTCATGGTGCCCAGAAACGCCTCACGCTCGTGATCATTGAACGGTTCCTGCATCGAGAGCCAGCCCGCGTTTCGGCCGCGGCTGACGACATCGGTGTGCACACCCACGCGTGCCAATGCGGACCCCACTGCCACTTTGCCGCCGACGACGCCGATCGACCCGGTCAGCGAGCCCGGAGC